>WFOK01000050.1 GCA_015488115.1 Mariprofundaceae bacterium | reverse complement strand
TTACTCGATGATCTCGGTGACGACGCCTGCGCCGACGGTACGACCACCCTCGCGGATCGCGAAGCGCAACTCCTTGTCCATCGCGATCGGCGTGATCAGCTCAACCTCCATCGACACGTTGTCGCCAGGCATCACCATCTCCGTGCCCTCGGGAAGCTTCACCGTGCCCGTCACGTCCGTCGTCCGGAAATAAAACTGCGGACGATAGCCGTTGAAAAACGGCGTATGACGACCACCCTCTTCCTTCGTCAGAATATAGGCCTCAGCCTTGAACTTCGTGTGCGGCGTGATCGAGCCAGGCTTCGCCAGCACCTGTCCACGCTCAACCTCCTCACGCTTCGTGCCGCGAAGAAGTACGCCAACGTTGTCGCCAGCAACACCCTCGTCCAGAAGCTTCCGGAACATCTCCACACCCGTCACCGTCGTCTTCTGCGTCGGACGGATGCCCACAATCTCAACCTCGTCGCCAACCTTCACAACGCCCTGCTCAACGCGGCCCGTCACCACCGTGCCACGTCCAGAAATCGAGAACACGTCCTCGATCGGCATCAGAAAGTCCTTGTCAATCGGACGCTCAGGCGTCGGAATGTACTCGTCCACAGCCTCCATCAGCTTCAAAATCGCAGGCTCGCCAATCTCCGACTTGTCACCCTCCAGCGCCTTCAACGCCGAACCGCGAATCACCGGAACCTCGTCGCCAGGAAATCCGTACGAATCCAGAAGCTCGCGAACCTCCATCTCCACAAGCTCCAGAAGCTCCTCGTCGTCAACCATGTCCGCCTTGTTCAGAAAAACCACCAGGTACGGAACGTTCACCTGACGCGCCAAAAGAACATGCTCACGCGTCTGCGGCATCGGACCGTCCGCAGCCGAAACCACCAGAATCGCTCCGTCCATCTGCGCCGCACCCGTGATCATGTTCTTCACATAGTCCGCGTGTCCCGGACAGTCCACGTGCGCATAGTGACGCTTGTCCGTCTCGTACTCCACGTGCGCCGTCGCAATCGTAATCCCGCGCTCACGCTCCTCAGGCGCACCGTCAATGTCACCGTAGTCCTTGAACTCCGCCTGACCGCGCTCAGCCAACACCTTCGTGATCGCCGCCGTCAGCGTCGTCTTGCCATGGTCCACATGCCCAATCGTACCAATGTTGACATGCGGCTTTGTACGCTCAAATTTTTCCTTCGACATGTCGCTTCTCCTATCAGCCCTTCACGCTCGCAATGATTTCCTGAGCGATGTTGTTGGGCACTTCCTCGTAATGATCGAACTGCATGGTGTAGTTCGCCCTTCCCTGCGACATTGAGCGCAGGTTCGTCGCATATCCAAACATCTCGGACAGCGGAACCTCGGCATCCACGACCTTGGCATTGCCGCGGTCATTCATGCCCATGACCTTGCCACGCCGACGGTTCAAATCGCCGACGATGTCACCCATGTATTCTTCGGGCGTGACCACCTCGACTTTCATGACTGGCTCCAGCAGGACCGGATCGGCCTGCTCGGCGGCGTTGCGGAAGCCCATCGAGCCGGCAATCTTGAACGCCATTTCCGATGAGTCCACGTCATGATAGGAACCGTCGTAGAGAATCGCGCGAATGTCGACCATCGGGTAGCCGGCCATGACGCCGTTCTCCATGGCCTCCTGAATGCCCTTGTCCACCGCAGGGATGTATTCCCTGGGGACCACGCCGCCGACGATCTTGTCCACGAACTCATAACCGGAACCCGGCTCAAGCGGTTGCAATTCGATCCACACGTGGCCGTACTGACCGCGACCACCCGTCTGGCGGACGAACTTGCCCTCGGCCTTGGCCGATTTACGAATGGTTTCACGGTACGCAACCTGAGGCTTGCCGACATTGGCCTCGACCTTGAATTCTCGCTTCATGCGATCGACGATGATCTCAAGGTGCAGCTCGCCCATGCCGGAGATGATCGTCTGCCCCGTCTCCTCATCCGTATGCACACGGAAGGACGGATCCTCGGCGGCCAGCTTGGACAGCGCAACGCCCATTTTTTCCTGGTCTGCCTTGGTCTTCGGTTCGATGGCCACGGAAATGACCGGCTCCGGAAACTCCATGCGCTCCAGCACAATCGGGTTGTTCTCGTCGCAAAGCGTGTCGCCCGTTGTCGTCAACTTCAGGCCAACGGCCGCACCAATGTCGCCGGCGCGGACCTCCTTGATTTCGCGTCGCTCATTGGCATGCATCTGCAGAAGACGACCGACGCGCTCCTTCTTGTTCTTGACCGAGTTCAGGACATAGGAACCCGATTCTAGCACACCGGAATAGACGCGAAAATAGGTCAACGAGCCAACAAACGGGTCGCTCATGACCTTGAAGGCAAGTGCGGCGAAGGGCTCGTCATCCGAGCTCTTGCGCTCGACCTCACCTTCCACGCCTTCGACATGCCCCTTGATCGGTGGAACATCCAGCGGAGACGGAAGGTAATCCACAACCGCGTCCAGAAGCGTCTGCACACCCTTGTTCTTGAAGGCCGTGCCGCACAGCACTGGAATCATTTCAATGCCAATGACCGCCTTGCGGATGGCCGCCTTCAGCTCGGACTCGCTGATCTCCTCGCCCTCGAGATACTTCTCCATGAGCGAGTCATCCACCATGGAGACAGCCTCAATGAGCTTCTCGCGGTACTCTTCCGCCTGATCGGCAAGCTCGTCCGGGATGTCGACAACCTCGAACTTCGCACCCAAGGCCTCGCCGGTCCAGACGACGGCCTTCATGCGCACGAGATCAACAACGCCCTGGAACGTGTCCTCGGCCCCGATCGGAAGATTCAGGGCCACGGCATTGTGGCCTAGACGCTCCCCGATCTCATCGACGACGCGGAAGAAATCAGCACCCGTGCGATCCATTTTGTTCACAAAGGCAATGCGCGGCACATGGTACCTGTCTGCCTGGCGCCAAACTGTCTCGGACTGCGGCTCGACACCACCCACAGCACAGAAAACACCAACGGCACCATCAAGCACGCGAAGGGATCGCTCCACCTCGATGGTGAAGTCCACGTGCCCGGGCGTATCAATGATGTTGATCTGGTGGTCATTCCAGGAGCAGGTCGTACAGGCCGAGGTGATGGTAATGCCGCGCTCCTGCTCCTGCGCCATCCAGTCCATTGTGGCGGCGCCGTCGTGCACCTCGCCAATCTTGTGGCTGACCCCCGTGTAATACAAGATACGCTCGGTCGTCGTCGTCTTGCCGGCATCAATATGGGCCATGATGCCGATATTGCGGTATCGCTCCAGTGGTATCTTACGAGCCACGCCCTACTCCTTCATTGCCTGTAAATTCAAAGAACAAAAAAATCAAATAAAGCCGGGTATTACCAGCTGAAGTGCGAGAATGCCTTGTTGGCCTCGGCCATGCGATGGACCTCCTCGCGCTTCTTAAATGCCCCGCCGCGCTCGGCGACGGCATCCGCAATCTCATTGCCAAGGCGCTCGGCCATGCGGTACTCCGAGCGCTTGCGCGCATACTCAACCAGCCAGCGCACTGCCAAGGACTGCTGACGCCGCTCGGAAACCTCGACGGGCACCTGATACGTAGCACCGCCGACACGACGCGACTTGACCTCAACGAGCGGCTTGACCGCCTCGAGCGCCTCGTGCAGCACCTCAAGCGGCTGCTTGCCCGTCTTCTGGGCAGCGATCTCCATGGCCTCGTACACAATGCTCTCGGCGATCGTCTTCTTGCCGTCAAGCATCACCTTGTTGACCACGCTTGAAACCTTGACGTCGCCATACTTCGCGTCTGGCGTCAACTTGCGGCGTGGGGCTGGACCTTTACGTGGCATCTTCTTCGACTCCTCTTACTTCGGACGCTTGGCGCCGTACTTCGAACGCGCCTGCTTGCGACCCTCGACCCCCGTCGTGTCAAGAACGCCGCGGAGGATATGGTAGCGGACACCGGGCAAGTCCTTCACACGCCCGCCGCGGATCAGCACAACGGAGTGCTCCTGCAGCTTGTGACCCTCGCCCGGAATGTAGGCGGTAACCTCATGCCCGTTGGTCAAGCGCACGCGGGCAACCTTCCGCAGGGCGGAGTTCGGCTTCTTCGGCGTCGTCGTGTATACGCGCGTGCACACCCCGCGACGCTGCGGACAGGCCTGAAGGGCCGGAACCTTGTTGATCTTGCGCTTGTCTTTGCGCGGCTTGCGAATCAACTGATTGATGGTTGGCATGTTCACCTCACCCGAATCTTTGCCCCGGCCGCGGAGCCGATAAACCCGGCACCCCGCCCGAAGGGTCGCGAACGATAGTGCCGCGATAGGGGGCTGTCAACTGCAAGACGGCACTTTTTTCGCCCCGCCAGACAACCGCCGGAAAAGCATCTGCAGTCACCCCAGATCAAGCGAAAAGCGAGCCGCCTCAGGCCGACTTCCGACATCAGTCAAGAGACTGAAGAATCGCCTCGCAAGCCTTTTTGGCGTCATCGAAGAGCATCATGGTCTTGTCCATGTAAAACAGCTCGTTGTCCAGCCCGGCATAACCTGGAGACAGGGAGCGCTTGATGAAGATGATATGCTGAGCCTTGGCCACATCCAGCACAGGCATGCCATAGATCGGGCTGCTCGGATCGTTCCTGGCCGCTGGATTGGTCACGTCATTGGCACCAATGACAACCGCCACGTCCGTATCAGCAAATTCGGCATTGATCTCATCCATCTCATGGACGATGTCATAGGGCACGTCCGCCTCGGCCAAGAGCACGTTCATGTGCCCGGGCATCCGACCAGCGACGGGATGGATGGCGAACTTCACATCCACGCCAAGCCCGACAAGCCGGTCGACAAGCTCCTTGAGCGCATGCTGGGCGCGCGCCACGGCCAGCCCGTATCCCGGCACAATGATGACCCTTCGCGCATTCTTCAGCAGGAAGGCGGCATCCTCGGCGCTGCCTGCCTTGACTGGCCGGTCCGTTCGAACAGGCCCGCCCGCCGCTGCCGTCTCGCCGCCGAATCCTCCGAGCAGCACGTTGAGCAGGGAGCGGTTCATGGCACGGCACATGATATAGGACAGGATAGCACCGCTTGAGCCGACCAATGCGCCGGCAATGATCAGCATGTTGTTACCCAGTGTGAAGCCGATGCCGGCCGCCGCCCAGCCAGAATAGGAGTTCAGCATGGACACGATGACGGGCATGTCCGCTCCACCAATCGGCACAATCAGCAGCACCCCAAGCACCAGCGCAATCGCAAGCATGAGCAGGAACGGCACCCACCCCTGAGTGATGCAGAACACGACACCCGAACCGATCATGACCAGACCGAGAGCGAGATTGAGCCAATGCTGACCCGTGAACACCAGCGGACGCCCGGAAAGCAGCCCCTGCAGCTTGCCGAAGGCGATCAGGGAGGCCGTGAACGTGATGGCGCCGATGAATGTGCCAAGGAAAAGCTCGATGCGACTGGCCAGCCGCAACCCACCGGAAGCATCGGCGATCCCGTAGGCAATGGGGTTGTAAAAGGCTGAAACGGCAATGAGCACGGCAGCCAGACCGACCAGCGAATGCATGAAGGCCACTGTTTGCGGCATATGCGTCATCGGCACCTTGCGCGCCGCGACGCCCCCGATGAGGCCGCCGACCGCCATGGCCACGGCAATCCAGACATAGTTCTGAACCACCTCGAGCTGCAAGGTCACAACGACGGCCAGGGCCATGCCGGCGACGCCATAGAGATTGCCGCGACGGGCACTCTCCGGACTTGAAAGACCCTTGAGGGCCAGGATGAGCAGCACGGATGCGCCAAGATAGCACAGCGCGACAAGATTAGCGGACAACACGAGACAACTCCCTTACTTGCGCTTGCGGAACATGGCCAGCATGCGCTGGGTTACCATGAAGCCGCCGAAAATGTTGACTGAAACCAGCCCGACCGCCAACAAGCCCAGCAGCGTGGCCAGATTGAGCTCCTGCGGACCGGATGCCAGCAACGCACCCACGATGATGATGCTGGAGATGGCATTGGTCACGCTCATCAGGGGCGTATGAAGCGCCGGCGTGACGTTCCAGACAACATGATACCCCACAAACACGGCCAGCACGAAGACCGTGAATGAAAAGACAAACGGATCCACGGCAGCGCCATGCTGAGCGACTGCCTGCCCGATGTCCGCGCCCGCACCGTTCATGATGTTCCCTCCTGTCGAAATTCGGGCTTCAGCCAGTCGCCCTCCCGGCACAACATCGATGCCGTCACGATCTCGTCATCGACACCGCTGTCGATGACGCCCTGGTCACGAACCAGAAGCTGCACGAAGTTCCACACGTTCCTGGCAAACAGCATGCTCGCGTCCGCCGCCATCAACGAGGGAACATTGGTGATACCCACCAGGGTCACGTCTTGGTGAACAACCACCCGATCCGGCTCGGTCAGCCGGCAATTGCCCCCGCTTGCCGCTGCGAGATCGACGATGACCGACCCCCGCCGCATGCGCTCGACCGTTTCAGGCCGGACAAGCTCCGGAGCCCGACGCCCTGGAATCTGGGCTGTGGTAATGACAATATCCGCGGAAGCGGTTCTGTCGGCCACGAGCACGTCCAGCCGCTCCTTCTCCTCATCGGTCAGCTCGCGGGCATAGCCCCGTTCATCCTCGGCATCCACACCCTCGAGCTGAATGAACTTGGCGCCAAGACTCTCGACCTGCTCCCGTGTCGCAGCTCTCACATCGAATGCCTCAACCACGGCCCCCAAACGCCGCGCCGTCGCAATGGCCTGCAGGCCGGCTACGCCGGCGCCAAGCACAAGCACGCGCGCGGGCTGCACCGTACCGGCCGCAGTCATCAGCATCGGGAAATAGCGCGGATAATGCTCCGTGGCAAGCAACACGGCCTTGTACCCGGCGATATTGGCCTGACTGGAAAGCACATCCATGCCCTGCGCCCGGGAAATGCGCGGGATCAGTTCCAGGGCCATGCATGTCAGCCCCTGACCGAGGTAGCGGTCCAGCCACGGGTTTGCATGCGGGGCGAACATTGCCACCACGATGGCACCCCGCTTCATGACGGCGAGCTCGTCCCCATCCGGCGCCTGCACCTTGAGTACCAAATCAGCGTCGGCGCACGTGCTGCCGAAATCCGGCCGGATGCTTGCCCCCGCCGCCTCATACTCGGCATCATCAATCATCGATCCCTGACCAGCCCCCTGCTGTACCCGCACATCGAATCCCGCTGCCACCATCTTCTTCACGGTCTCAGGCGTCGCGGCCACGCGGCGCTCGTTTGCTTGGGTTTCGGCTGGAATGGCGATCAACATCGTCTATGAGCTCCTGAAAGCGGCTTGCTGAAGCAGCGCGAACGTGCGTGCATTTTAGGAATCGCTCGCGGTTTTACAAGCGAAGGTCGACACAGCGCAGGCTTGAAACGTCCATGACAACATCCGGCAGATCCACCAGCTCCGATGCCGGCACATAGGCATGGGCATAACGCAACAGCTCGTCATCCACTATCCGGCCGTCATGCATCAACACATCCAGATCCAGTGTGCGCGGCCGCCATGACCCCTGGCTGCGATCCCTGCCCCGCTCATCCTCCCAGGATTTCAGCAGCGCCTTGAGCTCATCCAGGCTGATACCCGACCGCACGAGACAACAGGCATTGAGAAAGTCGGCGCCATCCATGCCGATGGCGGGCGACCGATAGACGTGGGAAAAGTGCACGACACCAAAATGCCGGCGCAGCATGCCGCCGGCCCAGCGCAAATGCAGCTCGGGCTCAATGTTCGAGCCCATACCGATAAGCGAAACGACCGGGTTCACGCCTGCTCCCGGGCTCGCTCGATCACGACGGCCACATTCTCGCTGCCCCGCACGGCACCCGGCTTGGACAGCTTCAGCCTGAGCCAGGGCACCTCGAACTCGTGCAGCACGATGCGCGCGCACGATTCGGCAAGCGCCTCGATCAGACCGTAACTGGCCTGCTCGACATGAGCAATCAGGCGCTTGGCCACGGCCTTATAGTCCAAGGCATCGCCGATATCGTCGCTCGCGGCAGCAGGCCGGATGTCCCAGGCCATTTCGAGATCCAGACGCACGGTCTGCCTTATCTCACGCTCCCAGTCATAGATACCGATAACCGTGCGCACCTCCAGTCCCTCGATGACGATCAAGTCTCGCATGCCTTCCCCCTTCCCGGATGCCATCCGGTCGGTGCGAAGTATAATCTCGGCAATGACAGCTTGTCGCGCCTGGTCAACCCCCAGCCTTGCATGACGCACAACGGCTTGCTTTCAGGCGTCACCGAACGCATCCTGCGCCCATGTCCGGACAATGCTATGACCGAGGAGAAATCGAAAAGTTCGAGGCCATGGCCGAGGAATGGTGGGATCCGAACGGAAAATTCCGTCCGCTTCATCGCATCAACCCTCTCCGGCTGGACTACATCGCCGATCATGTAAGCCTGAAGCAGGCGCGGGTGCTCGATGTCGGTTGCGGCGGTGGCCTGCTTGCCGAAGGCCTGGCTGGACTTGGAGCCCAAGTCACGGGTATCGACAGGTCTCCGCGCGCACTGGGCGTAGCGCGGGCACATGCGGCAAAGAGCGGACTTAGTATCGAATACCATGAGAGCGATGCGGAAAGCTGGGCGGAGGATCATCCGGCCTGCTACGATGTCGTCACCTGCCTGGAGGTTCTCGAGCATGTTCCTGACGTGCAGCGCACGGTCAGGGCCTGTGCAGCCATGCTCAAACCCGGGGGGAGCTTCTTTTTCGCCACCCTGAACCGAACACCCATGGCTTACCTGAAGGCCATCCTGGGGGCCGAATACATTCTTGGCTGGCTGCCCAAAGGCACACACCAATACGCCAAGTTCATCCGCCCTTCTGAATTGCATCAGGCCATCAGGGAGGCTGGCATGCTCACCCGGGACTTGCGCGGCATGAGCTATGCCATGCCGACAGACCGCTTTACGCTGTCTGATGACCTGTCCGTCAATTATCTCGGCCTTGCAGTCAAGCCATCGTAAGCCTTGGCTCCGTCTTGCTGCGGCCATCCTGCTTCCATGCCTTCAGTTCGGCATGGCCCGGGCTGCGGGCTTAGACATCACGGCCGATGAACTCGCGCGTTCAAAAGAGGGCACCATCATCGCCAAGGGCCACGTCGTCATCGAGCAGCGGCCATTCCGTCAGTTCGAGAGCATCACGCTGCTCGCAAAGCCGCCGCGCGCACTCGTAAGCATCGTCGTCAAGGGGGATGACAAGCCGCGACGCGAGCTGCGCGAACTCCACTTCTCCAGGCAAAATGGCAACTGGGTCATCGCAAGCGACAGCCCTGTCACATCTCCAAGAATGTCCGCACCCCAGCATGGCATCAAGGCAACCGGGCCATGGCTTGCCCTGATCGAGGAGTGGAAAGACAGTTGGAACCGCCGAGACAAGGAAGCCCACGTGGCATTGTATGCCCCCGGCGCGCATCCGAGCGAATTCGACACCCGGGATGCATGGCTGCAGGCGCTCGACAAGACCTTCTCCTCCCGCCCCGTGCGTCGGCTCTCGGCAGATGAGGTCCGCTATCACCCGGAAAGCCGCCGCATGCAGGCCTTTGGCCATGTGCGCATCGAAACGCCCGACGGCCGCATTGAGGCGGCGTCTGCGGATGTGGATGGGCAGACGCAATTGGGCAAGCTGAGGGATGCCACGCTTTATCTACCGGACGGCGGTCGCTTCCATGCGCGCCAGGCGACGCGCATCGAGGAACATCGCTATATTGCGGATGATGTCACGTTTAGCCAGTGCCCGGAAGATGCGGAGGCCTGGCGCGTACGCGCCGAGCACGCTTGGCTCGATGACGAGCATGGCGTCTTGGAGGCCAGAGGGGCCGCATTCGACTGGCTTGGCTTCACGCCGGTCTATACCCCCTACTGGCGCCAAGCCTACAAGCGCCAGTCGGGACTGCTGTTGCCCGACATCGGCTACAGCAGACGGCGCGGCTCTGAACTGGCCCTGCCGCTGTACCTTGCGCCAGCTCAGGACTGGGACTTCACGTTCACGCCACGCTGGATGAGCGCCCGGGGCGTCATGCTGGGCAATGAGTTGCGCCAGGCCGCATCCTTTGGCCGTGGTGAGCTACGCGTTGAAGGTTTGCACGATACCGTAACCGGCACCCAACGGGGGCGCATCGGAGGAGAGATTGACTGGTTCCTGCCTTTGGATATCCGCTTTCACGCTTCCGGTGAACATGTCACTGACAATGATTACCTGGCCGATTTCGACCGCACGGGTCACAGCAGCGAACGATTTCTGAGCAGCCAGGCCTCATTGTCTCAGGCCCTGCCTTTTCTTGAATGGACCCTGCTCGTGCAGCACCAGCAGGACCTGACCCAGCCAAGCAATGCTCGCGTGGCCCAGATCCTTCCAAGGCTTGAAACCCATATCCAGGCATCGCTGCACCCAAACCTTGCACTGCATTTCGAGCACCAAAGCACTCGCTTCGCGCGCACAAAGGGCAGCCAGGGATGGCGCATCGACCTGCATCCCTACCTCGAATCCCCATGGGAGCTTGCCGACGGCAGCATTCAGGTGCTGGGACACATCGGGGTCCACAGCACCCATTACCGGCTAACCGATACGCCACTGAGCCAGAGAAGGTTTGTGCACGTCAGTCCAGAGGCGAGCCTGGAGACGCGCCTGACCTTCGAGCGCATTAGCCAGAAGGGCACCTATCGCCACACGATCTCGCCCACCCTGCGCTATGACTGGGTGTCCGCACCTGATCAAACCGGGGATCCGAAATTCGATTCCACGTTCAGCAGGCTGACCTGGAGCAACCTGCTCTCAGCCAACCGCTTTTCGGGACGGGACCGCATTGAGAATGCAAACCGGCTCACGCTGATGCTCGAGAACCGGCTGCAGCGCAAGGAGGGCATCGGCAATCGGGAGTTGTTCATGGCCGGCATCGGGGCCAGCTACAATTTTTCACGCCGGCGCATCGACCTAAAGCTGCAGAAAAATCCAATCCGGCCCGTTTCCAATCTGCTGGGTGTCGTGAAATGGACGCCCATCGAGGCGCTGGGCTTTTCCGCCGAGGCCCAGTACAACCCCTATGAGCGCTATGTCGCGACGACAAAGCTGACGGCCGCATGGCATGGCGAAATGACCCAGGCCTCCATCGGCTATCGCGAAACAGACAGACGTTATGCCCGACCTGCGCGATTGCTGGATATCCGGGGAGCCATGGATGTCGGATCAAGCTGGCGTCTGAATGGAGCCTTTCAGTATGACACGCTGCTCAAACTTACCCAGCAGGCTGCGGTCGGCATCCGGTACAAGCATGCCTGTTGGAGCATCAAGATCGAAGGCTACCGCATCAACCGCCAAAGCGGCACGACCAGAAGCGCCAATACTGGCTTCCATGTCTTGCTTGAGTTCAAGGGTCTGGGTAGCGTCGGTTCCTGATCACGCCAAATGCTTTTTCCCGGAGGCTTCATGCGGTTCATGCTTGTGTTGCTTGCCATGGTCACGGCAGGCATGCCTGCTTATGCCGAGGTGCTCGATGCACTGGCTGCAGTCGTCAATCATAAGGCCATTTCCTGTTTCGAGGTGGCGGAAGGACTGCAACAGGCACAGCAGCAGATGCGCAAATCGGGCATGCGACGCATGCCCGATCCCGAACTGCTCTATCGCCGTGTGCTGGATGAGAAGATCGTCAAAATCCTGCAGCTCCAAGAGGCACAAAGGCTTGATCTGAAGGTCAGCGACGAGGAATTGCAACAGGCCATCGCCAACATCGAGGAACGCAACCATCTGTTGCCGGGACAGCTGGAAAAGGCCCTCATGGTACAAGGCATCGACTTCGAGGAGTACAAGAAAAACCTCCGGGAGCAACTGCTCATCAGCAAACTGATCAATGTTGCCGTCCGCTCGAAGATCCAGATCAGCGAAGAAGCCATGCGTGAGTATTACCGCCGATACCTGAACTCAACCCAGCCCGTGCGCGAAGTGCATCTGGCCCAGATCTTCTTCGCCTTGCCGCCAGACCCGACACCGGAACAGGTGGCCCAGGCGCGCCAGAAGGCCCAGCAGGCCTGGGAACGGCTCCAGCATGGCGAGGACTTCGAGCATCTTGCACGCTTGCTTTCCGAATCGCCGGATGCGAGCAAGGGCGGGGATCTGGGCTGGTTCTACGCCGGCGCGATCAACCCCCGCTTTGACCAGGTCACCCGACTGCCGGTGGGAAGCTTCTCACAACCGATACGAACCCCCGGCGGTTACGCCATCATGAAGGTCATCGATGAACGATGGCACCAGCCCGAAGCAAAGGGACAGAGCTATGACGAGGTCCATGCTCGTCACATCCTGCTGAAGGTACCCGAAGATGCCTCACCGGAAGAGGAACAGCGCATTCGCCAGGAGGCTGCAAAACTGGCGGAGGCATTGCAGAACGCCGATGATGAGGAATTCGCCACGCGCGCCCGGGAGCGATCGCAGGGCCCAAGCGCGGCGCGCGGTGGCGACCTAGGATGGTTCAGGCGCGGGCAGATGGTGCCAGCCTTCGAGCAAGCGGCCTTTGCCCTGAAAGAAGGACAAACAAGCAAGCCCGTTCGCTCACCCTTCGGCTACCACATCATTCGCATCGTGGAACGCAGGCATGTTGACCCGAATTCCTTCGAGGCCAACAAGGAGCGCATCCAGCAGATGCTGCTCAACGCGGAGATTCAGGAGCAGATTCCGCGCTGGATCGCGGGCCTGAAGGCCAAGGCCACGATTGAAACATTCAAGTGCCCGAAGGAAACGCTTGTCTCCCTAGCCTCCGGGCACACACCTGACAGGCCTGCACCCGATATCCTCGTTGCCATCGAAAAGTGGCGAAAGGCCTGGGAGGCCCAAGACATCGAGGCCTTCCTGAATGCGTACAGTAAACGTTTCCGGCCAGAGGCGCGCTACGGCTCGCGCAGTCAATGGGAGAAAAGAAAACGCAGCATCATTGGCCACAAGAAGTTCATACGCGTGCGCCTGTCCGGTTTCCGGGTCCTGCGCAGCGACGAAAACCGGGTCGAGATACGCTTCCGCCAACGCTATGAGTCCGACAGCTACCGCGACGAACGCCAGAAAACGCTCATCCTCGAACGGGAAGGAGATGCGTGGAAAATCGTGCGTGAATTCAGCTAAGGGGCATGCGCCCCCCCTTCTCGTCACGCTGGGGGAACCGGCGGGCATCGGGCCCGACTGCGTCATCCGTGCCTTTGCCATCCAGCCCGAAGCCTTTCGCGACACGGTCATCGTCGCTCCTCCTATCTGGCTTGAGGACCGTGCGCGCCTCCTCGGGCTTTCGATCAACATCCACCGCCAGAACGCACCACGTGCATCCCGCAAAACCGGCGTAATCGATGTCTGGAACCCGATTCCGGGAGCCGAAAACCACGTGCTGGCCGGCCGGCCCAGAACCGAAACAGCCCAAGCCGTCGTGGACTGCATCCGCAAGGCGGCCATGAGCTGCCTGAGGGGAGAGGCCCTAGCCATGGTCACGGGACCAATCGAAAAGGCCGTGCTCAGACAGGCGGGTTTCCCCTTTCCAGGCCATACGGAATTCCTGGCCTCCCTGGCCGGCGACCCACCGTTTGCCATGATGCTGGCCGGCAAACAATTGCGCGTGGCACTGCTGACCACCCACCTGCCCCTGCGAGACGTGCCCCGGGCCTTGAATGTCGAGCAAGCCGTTCGCACCATCTGCGTCGTATCGCGGGATTTGAAACAGCGTTTCGGCATTTCATCGCCCCGCTTGGCCCTGTGCGCCCTGAATCCTCATGGCGGAGAACAGGGACATTTCGGCGAAGAGGAACGCACAATCCTCGCCCCCGCCGTCGAGCAGGCCAGACGGCAGGGCGTGGTCATTGAAGGCCCCCTGCCCTCGGACACGCTGTTTTCCCCGATCATGCGCAGCCGTTTTGATGCCATTGTCTGCTGCTATCATGACCAGGGGCTGATCCCGCTGAAGGCCCTAAATTTCGGGGAAGCCGTCAACATCACGCTCGGCCTTCCTTTCGTGCGCACCAGCGTCGACCACGGCACGGCGCTAGATCGCGTCGGATCGCCTGAGGTGAATCCGAACAGCCTGCTGGCGGCATTGTCGATGGCGCGCCGTATGGCTGCAGGAGTACGTCATTGAGCGGACTGGCCGGCAAGCTTCTCGTTGCGGCGCCCTCGCTGGATGACCCCAACTTCAATAAAAGCGTCGTGTTGGTCTGCCACCATGATGAACATGGCTGCATGGGTCTCACGCTCAACAGGCCGCGGAAGCTGTCATTGCAACAGGTGCTGGCCGAACTGGGCATCAAGACCAGTCCCGATGCAGCACGCTGCGATGAACGCCTGCTCGGACCTGTCCATGATGGCGGACCCGTCGATCCGATGCGCGGCTTCATCCTTCATGATGCATGGCATGTCTATGAAAGCACGATGCGCATCAGTGAAGACGTCCATCTGACGGCATCGCGCGACGTACTCGAGGCCATCGGCGCGGGCCAGGGACCCGAACACTACCTGATGCTGCTCGGGTATGCCGGCTGGGGAAAGCAACAACTGGAACGGGAACTGCTGAACAATGACTGGTTGATTGCGCCCTTCACGGCGGACATCCCGTTCCATGTGGCGCCTGCTGAGCGCTGGGACTTCGGCATTCGCTGCATGGGCATCGACCCCGCTCACTTATCGGAGCAGTGTGGGCACGCCTAGAACGCGGAGGTGAGATGATGAAGATCCTGATTGTCTATCATTCAGACTACGGAAGCACAGAAAAGCTCGCCCGGGCCATTGCAGCCGGAGCAACCGCAGCCGTGCCCGAAGCCACAGTTACGCTCAAACAGGTGCTGCAGACCGAGCCCGACGAACTGAGCGAGCATGATGTGCTCGTGTTTGGCTCTCCCGTGCACATGGGATCGATGTGCTGGCAGATGAAGCGTTTCATCGATCGCACTTCGAAGCTATGGCTGGAAGGAACCCTGGAAGGGAAGATCGGGGGCGTATTCGCAACCGGCGGCGGCTTCGGCGGCGGGGGCGGCGGGGTCGAACAGACCCTGATCGCCCTGCATGCACACTTCCTTGAACATGGCATGATCGTTATCGGCTTTCCCAAGTCCCTGCCGGGCTATGCGGATGGTGGCCTTCACTGGGGCCTTTACGGCCGCACGGGCGACCACGAGGGCATGCCGGTCGGCGTCAGTGAGGCATGCCAAAGGGCGGCCCGCAGCTACGGCATGCATCTGGCCGAAACTGCTCAGCGCTGGTTGTCGTGATCACCGGCCGGGCGGTTGTGAAACACCAGCCATGATCGCCCATGCCGGTCCACACAAACGCGTGACCAGCAGGCATAGGGCATGTCGATGCGTCTCGTCATGGCAAGACCGCCCCCAAGGGCAATGGCCAGTAGCATGCGCAGGCTCCCCGAATGGGCCACGACCAGGATGTGGCGCCCCTGCCAGCAGGCGTGCGCATGCTCCCACCAGCTTGCCACGCGTTCCCGCAGCATCTCTGGCGCCTCGCCCCCCGGCGGCTGCATACCTGTCGGGTCGCGCCTCCATTGCTCCAGCATGCCCGGCCATTGCCGGCGGATCTCCTCGGCCGTCTTTCCCTCCCATGCCCCATAGCGCAATTCCATCAACCGCTCATCCTCTAGACACGGGACGCCCGACTGTCGCGACCACTCGCGCGCGGGCCCCGAGCAGCGGGACAGTGGCGAACTGATGATGAGGTCCACCCGACCGTCAAGCTCCCGCCACACGGCATTCATGTGTGCCCATCCCTGACTGGTCAGGGGATCGTCGATGACGCCGCGATAGCGCACTCCACCCTGCAACTCTCCATGGCGCAGCATATCGATGGTTAGCATGGGCTCCTCCCCCTCCGGCTAGAGGCAACACGGCAAGCATGGTGTTGCGATGGCAAAAAATGCGTTAAGCTGCGCGCATAATCATAAACATGGATGGCTCCCGACGTGAATGATTTCGACCCCAAAGACCCGAAATATCTTGCCGCGCTGTCGCATGTGCGCGGCCTGCTCGAGTTCATTGGGGAAGACCCGGGCAGGGAGGGCCTGCAGGAAACGCCCGCCCGCGTGCTGGCCGCCATGCAGGAACACTTCGTGGGCTACAACGAGGATCCACGCGAACATCTGCTGAAGACCTTTGAGGAAGTGGAAGGCTATGACGAGGTTGTTCTGGTCTCCGATATCGACGTGCACAGTCACTGCGAGCATCATCTCGTGCCTTTTGTGGGCAAGGCCCATGTCGCCTATATCCCCCGGGGCCGGGTCGTGGGTCTGTCCAAGCTTGCCCGGGTGGTTGAGGGCTATGCGAAACGCCTCCAGGTTCAGGAAAAGCTGACCATGCAAATCGCCAATGCCATCGAGGAAGTACTTGAACCCAATGGCGTGGCGGTCATCCTGCAATGTCAGCATTTCTGCATGTGCCATCGAGGCATCCACAAACCGAATGCCTGGACGACAACCTCGAAACTAACCGGCGCCTTTCTGAAGAATCCGTCCTCGCGCCTGGAGCTGTTCCAACTGATCGGCATGAACAAGAACGGTACGAAATAGGCTTCGATGGTGCATGAACACCATGCCTCCGCTTCATCCCTGCGTATTGCCCTGCTGCTGACCAGCAGCTATGCATTCATCGAGTTGGCTGGCGGCTTGTGGGCTCATTCGCTTGCCCTGCTTGCCGATGCCGGTCACATGCTCTCGGACATCGCCGCGCTCAGCTTGGCCTCGATCGCCAATCGCATTGCGATGAGACCGGCCCATGAGGGCATGAGCTACGGCTTTGGGCAAGCCAGGGTGCTGGCCGCCCAACTCAACGGACTGGGCCTGTGGCTGCTCTGCGGCTGGATCATCTGGGAGGCAGCACACCGGCTCATGACACCGAATCAGGTCAAGGGCGACGTGCTGCTCGTGGTGGCCCTGCTGGGGCTGCTGATCAACCTGGGCTCGCTGTATGTGCTGCATGGGCATCATGACCTGAACACGCGCGCCGCCTTCTGGCATGTGTTCGGAGACATGCTGGGGTCGCTGACTGCCATCATTGCCGGCATCGTGATCCTGATGACAGGCTGGTATCCCATCGACCCGATTCTCTCCTTTGTCGTGGCAACCATTCTGGCTTGGGGCGGTTGGAAGCTGATCCGCGAAACGACGCTGCATCTGATGGCTGCAACCCCGACGCATGTGAACCTCGATCAAATACGCGAGGCATTCGAGGCCATGGATGGGGTACGCGGCCTGCATCACATCCATGTCTGGACCCTGCCCAGCGGAGAAACAGCCATCTCGGCCCATGTTGAAATCGCCGACATGCAGGCGTGGCCATCGATCCTTGCCACGGCCAACGAACAGCTTCGCGCGATGGACATCACCCATGCGACACTGCAGCCGGAATCCCATGGCTGCGTGCATCAGCCATCGGTCTGCTGAGCACCCCGGGAAAGCTCGGGCCGGATGCGCCCCGGCCATTGCTCTTCGGGCACCTCCAATTCACTGACAAAGCGTCCATGCATCGAGACGCCGGCAGCCTTCACGCTTGAACGATCGCCGCTGAGCAGTGGATGCCAATCCGGCAGCGGACGGCCTTCATGGCGCAATCGATAGGCGCAACTCTCGGGCAGCCAGGCATACTGCCAGGGTTTGAACATGCGGATATCCATGCAGGCGGCAACGCGTTCCCGACGCGTTGCGTAACAGCGGCAGGTGCAGGCATTTGCATCCAGCCACTGGCAGGCCACATCGGTGTATAAAATCTGCCCGCTGTCCTCGTCGAGGAATTTCTGCATGCAACAGCGGCCACAGCCATCGCAAAGGGCCTCCCACTCGGCATCATCCAATGCCGAAAGCGGCTTCTCCCAGAACGCCCCGCTCACCGGCCCTGCTGCTCATGCATGGCCTGGCGCTTGGCCTCAAGCTCCTCCCAGCGCGCATAGGCCGCCTCCAGTTCATGTTCAATGCCCTCAAGCCTGCGCCGGTCATCTCGAAAGCCTTCGGGATCCCGGCGGAAATAATCGACATCGCAAAAGCGCTGTTCAATGCCACTCTTCTCCGCTTCCAGGGCCTCGATGCGCTCGGGCAGGCCATCGAGTTCACGTTGTTCGCGGTAGGAAAGCTTTCTTGCCACCCGAACGCTGGGGCTCCGGTCTGCGGCCTTGCCCTTCCCGCCTGTCGCGGCGACCGATGAAGCCTGCCTGTCCTTCCAGGCCAGATAGTCGGAGTATCCGCCCTCGATGGCCACGATCTTTCCCTCGCCCACGAAGGCCAGCGTTCGCGTAGCCACGCGATCCATGAAGGCACGATCATGGCTGACCAGGAGCACGGTTCCCTGATAGGAAGCAAGCGCCTGCTCCAGTACGCTGAGCGTGCCGATGTCCAGATCATTCGTTGGTTCATCAAGCACCAGCAAATTGGCTGGCTCAAGGAGCAGCCTGGCCAACATCAGACGACCGCGCTCGCCACCGGAAAGGGCGCCGACTCGGGTGTTCAGCCGCTCCCTGTCAAAGAGGAAGTCCTGCGCATAGCTGACCACATGCCGCGGCTCATGGCCTCCGACATGAACATAATTCCCGCCGTGGGGCAGAAGCACCTCGCGCAGGGTTGCATCCGGATCAAGCGTGCGCATCTGGGTCAGAAACGCCGGCTGAAGCCTGACACCATGACGGACTCGCCCATGACATGGCCGGATCTCGCCAAGCAGGATCCGGAGCAGGGTCGTCTTGCCGGCTCCGTTGGGGCCGATCAAGCCCACGCGCTCGCCCGCCATGATTCGATGCGAAAAGCCCTGCACGATCACGCGATCGCCATAGCGGTGATGCACGTCCATGGCCTCAATGAGCAGCTTGCCTGGACGGACGCCGATGGCCACGCGGAGATCGACATCACCGCCACGCAGGCGCCTTGCTGCCCGTTGCCGACGCAGTTCCTCCAGCGCGCGAACGCGCCCTTCATTGCGCCTGCGCCGGGCGGGCATGCCCTTGCGGATCCAGCGCTCCTCCCGGGCAAGCAGCCTGTCGAACCGCCGATGCTGACGTTCCTCGATGGCCAGCATCTCGGCCTTCTTGTCCAGGTAACTCGCGTAATCGCAATGAAAATGACGCAATCGGCCGCGATCCAGCTCGATGATTTCCTCAGCCACCGCATCGAGAAAGTACCGATCATGCGTGATGAACAGTACCGCGCCCGGGAAGGCAGCCACGAAGTCCTCCAACCACTCGATGGACTCGATATCCAGATGGTTGGTCGGTTCATCAAGCAACAGTAGATCTGGCTTGACCACCACCGCGCGAGCCAGGGCGACCCTGCGCAACCATCCGCCAGACAGCTCTCCGACATCCCGATCAGCATCGAGATGGAGGCGGGAAATGGTGCTCTCGACGCGGGTATGTAATTGCCAGGCACCCAGCCGCTCCAGCTCCGCCTGAAGCCCGTCCACCCGTCTCAGACAAGCCTGATCCGACGGTGCATGCGCCAGGCAGCCCACAGCCTCATGATATCGATCGAGCATCCTGCCGATATCGCCGAGTCCCTCGCTCACGACTTGAAACACGGTCCGGCCAGCCCCGAAGCGGGGCTCTTGGGGAAGATAGGCCATGCGCAATCCGTTACGGCAGGTCACTTCGCCGCTGTCCGGCTCGACAAGGCCGGCCATGATCTTGAGCAACGTTGACTTTCCCTCGCCGTTGCGCCCAATCAGTCCGATGCGCGCTCCGCGACCGATGGTCAAGCTCACATCATCCAGCAGCACCTGCGGGCCATAGGCCTTGCTGACATGATTCAGACTAACCAGGGGCATGGTCGCATGCTAGCGGCAACCATGCGCTGGCGCTATTCGGCCGTGATCGTATCCGGCAGAAGGCTCTCGACAAAGGCGTCGGCATCAAAGGGCATCAGATCCTCCAGGGCTTCTCCAACGCCGATGTAACGCACCGGCAGACCGAACCGATCGGCAAGCTGCAGCACGATGCCACCCTTCGCTGTTCCATCGAGCTTGGTCACGATCAGCCCCGTCGTTCCCGCCACCTCGCGGAACTTCTGAACCTGCACGACCGCATTCTGACCCGTCCCGCCATCGACGACCTGCCAAACCTCATGTGGCGCGCCTTCCTGGGCCTTTGCTACCACCCGACGCACCTTGGCCAGCTCATCCATGAGTCCCTTGTCAGTCTGTACACGCCCGGCAGTATCAATGATCACGACATCGTAACCCCTTGCGAGCCCTCGCTGAACAGTATCATAGGCCACAGCTGCCGGATCCGCCCCGGGATGCTGGCGCACAAGATCCGCCCCGGCGCGCTCCACCCAGACGGCCAGTTGGTCAATGGCCGCTGCACGGAACGTATCTGCAGCTCCGACGAGCACGCGCTTGCCCTGACGGGTATAGAGAGTCGCCAACTTGCCGATGGTCGTTGTCTTCCCGGTGCCATTGACGCCGACCACGAGCAGCACGAAGGGGCCATGTGCGGGCCTGGCCACGGGAACGGCATCCGGCAGCATTGAGCGCATGCTCATGCGCAGGGCCTCGACAGCGCTTCCCTTGGACTTGCGAGCATTCGCCACCAGACGAACGGCAAGTTCGACCCCGCAATCGGCCATGACCAGTGCATCCTCGATATCTTGCCATTCGTGCTCCGAAAGCTCGGACGCTTTTCCGCCGGGAAACATCCGGACCAATCCCTGTCGGCTTCTGGCCAGTCCCTTCTTCAGCCGCTGTAAAAACGATGCCATGCGTGACTCTCCTCCACCGCCGACCTTCCGCTAGGCCGAAGTATTCAAACGCTGCTCGCCGGACATGATGTTCATCGTGGCCAAGGCTGCGCCCAGCCCGCCCACAACCATGCCACCGATCAGCAGGGGAAACAGCATGCCCCATGGGTGAAGCCCCAGCCCCAGGTTGTCCAGCCAATCCGAAGCCAGGGCGATCATCGGCCAAAGCAGCACCCAGGCCACCCCTCCTGCGCCTGCTCCCACAACCAGCCCCTCGAGAATGAATGGCATGCGCACGAACCATTCCCGTGCCCCCAGAAGCCGCATCAGATGAATCTCATCGGCCCTGGCGAGCAGGGTCATGCGCAATGCATTGGAGATGATCAGCATCATCGCCAGCCCGAGCACCAGGGTCGCAAATCCCGCCGCTAAACGGATCTGGTCCAACCATCGTTGGGCGCTGGCCAGCGCCATTTCACTCTCGTTGACCTCGGCCTGATGTCGGTGTGCCGCATCCCTGATGTCTTCATACAGGAACGCATGTTCCTCCTGCGGATGCAGGCGGAGCTCGAAGGTCCAGGGAAGATGCGCCGCCAAGGCCTGCTCATCGAGTCCGATATCACGAATCCAGGTCTGCATCTGGCGGGCGGCCGAGCCTGGCTCGATCAGGCTCACGGATGCCACGCCATCAATGTCCTGCAACTCTTGCTCGAGCGCGTGCCGTTGCGAGGCCTTGTTCACATCGAGATAGACGTGAACGGTGAACTCGTCCTGCCAACTTCCCACCCACTGATCGGCAGCCTGAAGACCGAGCCAACCCAGCCCCAAGGTCCAAAGGGCCACGCACACGATGACCGCAGCCAGCAATTGATGGATGCCAAAGGGGGGAAGATGAAATCCACCCGGAAGCCTCAGCCTTACCTGCTCGGGAACCCTGTTCATGCCGCTCCCCCAACCAGCGCGCCTGCGTGCAACTGCACGATCCTCGCCGGATGGGACTCGAGCAGGTGGAGATCATGGGTGGACATGATCACCGTGGTTCCCTGGCGGTTCAGCCCCACAAGATAGTCCAGGACCAGACGAGCCGTATCGATATCCAGGTTGCCAGTTGGCTCGTCGGCCAGCAGCAGCGGCGGATTCGCGGTCATTGCACGCGCGATGGCCACGCGTTGTTGTTCTCCCCCTGAAAGCGCCTCGGGATAGGCCCAAAGTCGATCCGCCAAGCCCACATATTCCAAAACCTTGCGCACCCTTGGAATCAGACGTTCGGTCGTCCAGCCCTGCACCCGCAACGGAAGGGCCACGTTCTCGAATACGGTTCTTGAAAACAGCAACTTATGATCCTGAAAGACGATACCGATGCGACGACGCAACTCCCTCACCTTGGTTTCCTTGACCTGACGCATGTCCAGACCATGCACCCGCATGCTGCCCGAGGTCGGTCTTACCCCTCCGTAGATCAGGCGAAGAAGCGAAGACTTGCCAGCGCCACTTTCACCGGTCAGATAAACGAACTCCCCGGGCTCGATGCGCAGGCTCACGCCCGAGAGCGCCACCTTGCCTGTCGGATAGCGCAGCATCAGGCGTTCGGCTTCGATCATCGGCACCTCGCTCATGGAAGGGAAACGTACTGACTTGCACGCCGGTTGTCATCCGAACAGAATTAACGAGGGAAAAGGTCGCGCGCCCGAAGGGCATACGCAACAATGCACGCCTTGAGCGCAGCAAGGGAAACGTCATCCTGATGTGCGGGCGTCGGCAACACCAACGTCTCCCGTCGAGCATGACGCCGATACAGCGGAAACACGTTCAGGGAGTCCACGGCCCTGAGCAGACGGTCCGTCTCCTGCTCCCCGACCGCGCTCCGCCAGCGGTTGAGATCAATCTCGATGCGCTCGGGCCAGGCAGGGCTGCGATGATGCAGGGCAAAGAGCACAAGCCTTGCCCCGTCTCCGCCCAGCGCAAGCGACCGGATGGACAGGGCCCAAGCGCCCTGCAGGAGCTCGGCCGGCTGACCTGCCTCCATCCATGCATGGGCAAGCTCGACGAAAAAGGCGCGGTGCATGGCATCACACCGTTCCAGAAAGGCCCGCAGTCCCTGCTCATCCATGATCTGGCACCCTCCGGCCAAGCAGCGCCACGGCCATGGCGGCCACACCTTCCCCGCGGCCAGCAAAGCCCAGCCGTTCGGTTGTCGTGGCCTTGATGCTCACACTGGATTCAGAAAGGCCCAGAACCTGCCCCAGCCGCCCGCGCATGCGTGGAATGAACGGCGCAAGCCTGGGAGCCTGGGCGATGACGGTCGCATCAACATTGACAATGCTCCAGCCCGCATGCCTCACCTCGGCCACAACCTGCGTCAGTAGCTCCATGCTGTCTGCACCCTTCCATTGTTCGTCGGAATCCGGGAAAAGCTGGCCGATATCACCCAAGCCGGCCGCCCCCAGCAAGGCATCACAGATTGCATGGGCAAGCACATCTGCATCCGAATGGCCTGCCAGCCCCTGCTCATGTGGTATATGCACACCGCCCAGGATCAGCTTGCGCCCACTGGCAAAGGCATGCACGTCAAAGCCCTGTCCGATGCGCATCATGATTCCAGTTGGGCCTCCAACCAACGCAGATCCTCGCTCGTCGTGACCTTGCGGTTGAGAATCTCGCCCTGACTGACATGCACGGGATAACCCGCCTCCTCAAGCAGGGATGCGTCATCAGAATATGATTCCAGGGATACGACGCGATCCAGCGCATCGGCAAACCATGCGCGCCTGGCCACTTGGGGCGTCTGCACAGCCACAAGCTGCTCCCTGGGCAGCGTGGTCAGCACATTGCGCCGCGCGTCAATGCGCTTGATCGTGTCATGCACTGCCAGGCCCGGAACGGCCGCGCCGTACTCAAGGGCCGCATCCAGCACATGCGTAATCAGGGCGCGTGACGGCACCGGTCGCGCCGCATCATGAACGGCAACCCATTCGGCCTCGGAAGGCAGGGCCATCAGCCCGTTTCTCATCGATTCCGCCCGATCGGCTCCGCCGGTGACCGGCGGCAGGATCTCGGGCGCGATCCGCACCATGGCCAGGACCTGCGAAAACCACGCATCCCCCGCAGCAAGCACCGGCTGAATCCAGCGGATGCGCTCATCGGCCGCCAGATGCTCAAGCGCATGCACGATCAACGGCCTGTCTCGAAGCAGGGCATACTGCTTCGGCCGTTCACCACCGAAACGTAAGCCGCGACCGGCAGCAAGCAGCAGAACGGCAACCTTCATGGGGAGATTTTGCACCATCCTCAGCAACGGTCAACTCATA
>WFOK01000049.1 GCA_015488115.1 Mariprofundaceae bacterium | reverse complement strand
AGGTTGGCGGCGTCATGGACGATGACATGATCGATGCCTACATCGCGCTGAAGATGGAGGAGGTCGATCAGATCCGTCTGCGTCCGCATCCGTACGAGCTGGACATGTATTACTCCGTCTGATCGGACATCCGCCGATCTGCTCGAGGGGGCATGCGCAAGCATGCCCCTTTTTTATTTCTCTCGGTTCATCTGGACTTACGCCATTCCAGAAGACCTCTTGGACTCTCGGCTGCTGAATTGGATCGCGCGCAGGCGTAAGGCATCCCGCTTCATGGACGACAATCCTCTCGCGTGTTGCATCCGGAGGTATCCATGGAGACCAGTCTGCTCGTTCCGATCGTTGCGCTATTTCTGGCCTTTGCCAACGGCGCCAATGACAATTTCAAAGGCGTGGCCACGCTTTACGGCAGCCGTACGCTGGGCAGGCGGAGCGCGCTGGCTTGGGCCACGCTGACCACGCTGGCCGGTTCGCTGACCGCAGCCTGGTTGGCCGGCGAGCTGATGAGTCTCTTTTCCGGCAAGGGCTTGGTGCCCGATGCCCTCGTCGCCAATGCTGATTTCGCGTTGACTGTCGCCGCGGGGGCTGCGCTGACCGTGTGGATGGCCGCCCTGCGCGGCATCCCTGTCTCGACCACACATGCCCTGGTTGGCGCCTTGATCGGCGCGGGCATCATGGCGGCGTCGGGTCTGATTCACTGGCAGGGGCTGATCGTTAGTTTCCTTTGGCCCTTGCTTGTCAGCCCATTCATGGCCTTGGTGTTGGCAGCCCTTTTTTACCGGGTTGCTTCGGGCGCCCGCCAGGGCCTCGGCATCGGCCGTGAAAGCTGCGTTTGCTTGGGGGATGGCCAGATCGTGCCGGAAGCGGGGGTTGCTCGGGTGCAGGCCATGAAGCTGGAGTTTGTGCTGGATGACATCGGCAACTGCCGGCGCATCGAGCGCTATCAGGGCAGGGTCTGCGGCATCTCGCTGCAGAAAATTGTCGAGGCGCTGCATGTCTTTTCCAGCGGCGCAGCCTCGTTCGCGCGCGGTCTGAATGATACGCCGAAGATCGTCGGCGTGGCTCTGGTCGCCACTTCGCTCGACGCCAACTGGCTGACCTTTGCCACGGCAGCGGCGATGGGTGTTGGCGGTATGGTTGGATCGGCGCGCATAGCGGATACCATGGGTGACCGCATCACCGAGATCGAGCATGGCAGAGGTCTGGTCGCGAACCTTGTCACCAGCTTTCTCGTCATTGTCGCTTCGATATGGGGTGTGCCGGTTTCGACGACGCATGTCTCAACCGGTGCCATCATCGGCATCGGCACGGGCAAGTCGTGCACGGACTGGGGTTTGGTGCGCTCCATCGTGCTGGCATGGATCGCGACGCTGCCGGTTGCCGCTGCGCTGGGCGCGATGTTCTTTCTGCTTCTGTCTTTCCTGCCTTGATGAATGGCTGCCATCTGCTCTGCATGCCTCTCGACTGGAGGAATCCGGGGCTGCATGAGGGGCAAGACAAGCAGCGAGGATGCCTCCTTTCGTTTTGGCGCCTTGGATCATATGCCTGATGGGCTAGAGTGGGAGCATGAAGCTTTCCGTTGAGGCTTGGATTTCCGAAGAGCTGCATGGCGACCTGAAGATGCGCGCCGAGCAGCTTCTTGAATGCTCTCCCTGGTTTTCCCAGTTATTGCGTGACGCCTCGCGGGAGGAACTTGCGGCATTGTTTCAGCCGATTTCCGCAAGCACGCTGCCGGATGCCTCCTGGGTTGGCCCTGCGCCTTCGCGCAATCTGGGCGCGTGCATGGAGCACCTTCGCAGGTGCAAGCGCCGCGCCGTTCGTCACTGGATCTGGTGGGAATTCGGCCTTCAGGCGGAGTTGGAGCGGGTGCTTGCTTCCATCACGGACGTGGCTGCTGCGTTGCTGGATCAGGCCGTGTCCATGGCCGGGGCATTGCTTGAGCCCCGGTTCGGTCGCCCGGAAGACGGCTCCTTTTGCGTCATCGGGCTCGGGAAGCTTGGGGGAGGGGAGCTGAACCTTGGATCCGATGTCGATCTGATGTTCATTCGGGATGGTCAGGGGTCCACGCATGGGGGGCGACAGTCCCTGCCTGTCGATGAATACATGCAGCGATTGGCCCGCATGGTTGTCCGTCTGGTGGGGGAGTTTGACGAGCATGGCCTGGCCTGGCCCGTGGACATGAGGCTGCGTCCCGGAGGGGCCTCGGCCGCGTTATGTCCCAGCCTGGATGCAGCCGTCGAATTCTATCAGGGCTATGGGCAGACATGGGAACGGGCGATGCTGATCAAGGCCAGGCCGGTTGCCGGCGATCTGGATCTCGGGCGAAGGTTTGTCGCGTCTTTGCAGCCGTTCATCTATCGACGCTATCTTGATTATACGACGGTTGCCGCGCTGGAGTCCATGAAGCGACGCATCGATGAGCATGCCGGCAGCCGACCCATTGGAGAGGGTTATGACGTCAAGCGTGGGCGGGGAGGGATTCGCGAGATCGAGTTCATCGTGCAGGCCCTGCAGCTTTTGCATGCGGGGCGCCAGCAGGAACTGCGTTGTCACGGAACGCTTCAGGCTATCCGGGCCTTGCGGCATGCCGGCATTCTCCCGGTCGCCGATGCCGATCAGCTTGCTGACAGCTATCGCTTCTGGCGCCATGTCGAGCATGCGATCCAGGCCCGTCGCGGGGAACACACACACCGGCTCCCTGTCGGTTATGAACGTGACATTGTCTGTCTGACGGGCATCGAGCGACTGCATGAGCGGATGCAGGAGCATGCGGCCGCCGTAGAGGCCCTGTTTCGTCGCTACATTCAGCCGCGCAAGGAACGCCCGTCGGTGGGGTGCACCTGGCTGGGCGGTCGTGCTTCCCTGCCGGCATGGCTTCGCGACGAAGAGAAGCGAAGGGTCCGCCTGGCCCTTGAGAGAATGGATCGCGCGTTAAGTCGCGGCTTGCTTCCCGAGCGGAGCAGGGAACAGTTGGAGCGCTTTCTGGATCACGCGATGCCCGAATGGTTGCAGGATGCCAATGGCGTGCGGGCCATTGAATCGTTCGCCGAGCTAATTCATGCCATCGCCGGACGAGCGACCTGGATTGATCTCATGGCCATGCATGAAGGCGTCCGCCGTTGGTTGATCGGAGTTCTCTCGGCCAGCCGCTATGTGTCCGAGCACATCGTTCGGGATCCTTCCTGGCTGGAATGGCCCCTGGTCGTGGAGCGAGGCGCAGATGACCTGAGGTCTATCTGCTCGTCCCTGGACAACATCCCGGCCGCAACGGAGGTGGAGGATGCGCTTGTGGAGATCGGGCGCTGGGTTGGCAGGGGCAAGTTGCACACGGCCCTGTGCATCGATGCCCATACCATCGATCCACTGGAGGTAGGCACCTGGCTTGCGCAGCTTGCCGATGCGGCCACGAGAGCGGCCCTGCGGCTGGCCCTGAGATCCTGCGGGCTGCCCGAGGACTTCCCTTTCGTCGCCCTGGCCATGGGCAAGCACGGCTCCAGGGAGATGGGGCTGGATTCGGATCTGGACATGGTTTTCGTGCTGTATGACGAGCGCGGGGTGGATCTGTCCGATCTGCAACGGGCCCAGCGGATTGGGCGAAGATTGATTCAGTATCTGACGACTCCGGCGCCCTTTGGCGCTGGCTATGCCTTTGACGCCCGGCTGCGTCCTTCCGGCAATGCGGGCGTGCTGGTCACCACGCTTTCCCGTTTCCGGGACTACCAGATGCACGAGGCCCAGCTCTGGGAGCATCAGGCGCTGTGCCGCTCGCGGCCTGTCGCCGGCCCCAAAAAGGCCAGGGATGCGGTGGCTGGCGTCGTCGATGAGCTGCTGGCGCTTCCTCGTGATGCTGGAGAGGTTGCCCGCGGCGTCAGGGAGATGCGCCTGAAAATGAGGCGTCATCTGGCCCGGCATGCGGGGGATGTGGTCAACCTGAAACATGATGCCGGCGGACTGGTTGATATCGAGTTTCTTGCCCAGTGCGCGCGACTGCTCTGGGTGCGCGAAGGCAGGAGTGTGGCCGAGATCTTCTCGGCCCTGCCAGCTGATGCCCCTTCCATCTGGCGACAGACGGCTGGGCGGCTCGCCCGCATCCATGCCGAGTATCTGCACATGGACCAGATCCTGCGCGTGGAGCT
>WFOK01000048.1 GCA_015488115.1 Mariprofundaceae bacterium | reverse complement strand
TGCCATGAGCAGTCATTACCGCATTGAGCGCGACTCGATGGGCGAGATGAAGGTGCCCGCGGATGCGATGTACGGCGCATCCACGGCAAGGGCCGTGGAGAACTTTCCGATTTCGGGCATCCGCTTTCCGCGCGAGTTCATCCGGGCGCTGGGGCGCATCAAGCATGCGGCAGCCGAGGTCAACCGCGATCTGGGGAAGCTGGATGCGCGCCGCGCCGAGCTGATCGACCAAGCCGCGCGCGAGGTCGCTGACGGGAAATGGGACGCGCATTTCCCGCTGGATGTTTTTCAGACCGGCTCTGGAACGAGCACGAACATGAACGCCAATGAGGTGATCGCCCACCGTTGCGCTCAACTTGATGCGCGGCTTTCCGTGCATCCGAATGATCATGTGAACATGGGCCAGTCCTCGAACGACGT
The DNA here is from genome assembly GCA_015488115.1 of Mariprofundaceae bacterium. Taxonomy (GTDB): domain Bacteria; phylum Pseudomonadota; class Zetaproteobacteria; order Mariprofundales; family Mariprofundaceae; genus J005. Next base: position 11,651 of record WFOK01000048.1, on the reverse strand, counting down.
GATCCCGACAGCCATCCATGTGGCTGCGGCAGACCTGCTTGCGCATGAGCTTCTGCCCTCGCTCGAATGTCTTTACACTGCGCTGGACGCGAAGGCCGAGGAGACGCGGGGAGTCGTCAAGATCGGCCGAACGCATCTGATGGATGCAACCCCGCTCACGCTTGGACAGGAAATCTCCGGATGGGCCCGTCAGGTTGAGCTTGGCATGGAACGGCTGCGCGCCGTCGCGCCCAGGCTGCACGAGCTTGCGATCGGGGGCACGGCCGTTGGCACTGGGTTGAACACACATCCGGAGTTCGGCGAGCGAGTGGCAGCCCGGCTCTCGCGCGAGTATGCGCTGGATTTCCGCGAGGCGGTCAATCACTTCGAGGCGCAGGCGGCCCAGGATGCCGTTGTCGAGCTTTCCGGTGCGCTGCGTGGGCTGGCCGTGTCATTGGTGAAGATCGCCAACGATGTGCGTCTTCTCAATTCCGGGCCGCGCTGCGGTCTGGCGGAGATCACCGTGCCGGCCGTGCAGCCGGGCTCTTCCATCATGCCGGGCAAGGTGAATCCGGTCATTGCGGAATCGCTTGCGCAAGTTTGCGCGCAGGTCATCGGCAATGATGCAGCCATTGCCTTTGGCGGCGCCTCAGGTTTGCTCGATTTGAATGTGATGCTGCCGGTGATGGCGCACAATCTGCTGGAGTCCGAGCGTCTGCTGGCCCGGGCCGCGCGTGTGTTCGCCGAGAAGTGTGTTGCCGGTCTGTCGGCAAATGAGGAGCGTTGCGCGGAACAGGTGGAATGGAGCATGAGCGTGGTTACGCCATTAGCTCCGGTGATCGGCTATGACAGGGCGGCCGAAATCGCCAAGCGTGCGGTGGCCGAGCGCAAGACCGTGCGCGAACTCTGCCTGGAGCTGCAGATTCTGCCCGAGGATGAACTTGATGCGTTGCTGGATCCTGCGCACATGATCTCGCCGCAAGGCTAGCGCCAGGGGCGTTTCCCTTCCCGCCACCGAGCTCCTTGCTCGACTTTGCTTGCCTGTTTCCATAGCCTGCGACCGGTTCAACAAGTGAGGTGGTCACGGCGATGGCAGCAGCTTTCTTGGCATTGGCAGACGGTCGGATATTTCGCGGTGAGGCTCTGGGCGCCAGGGGCGTCACGATCGGCGAGGTGTGCTTCAATACCTCGATGACCGGTTATCAGGAGATTCTGACGGACCCCTCCTACACGGATCAGATCATCACATTCACCTATCCGCACATCGGCAATGTCGGCGTCAACCAGGTGGACATGGAATCGGAGAGCATTGCGGTTCGCGGCCTGATTGTTCGCGCGCCGGCCAGGATCAGCTCGAACCATCGCTCAGAGCGGGATTTCGAGTCATGGCTGGTTGAGCATGGCGTGATCGGGATCGCCGGCATCGACACACGCGCGCTGGTGCGCCACCTTCGCGATCATGGGGCGCAAAATGGCGTGATCGTTTCCGATGGAACAAGCGAGCGGGAAGCCCTGGCCATGGCGCGAAGCTGGCAGGGACTGGAAGGGCGGGATCTCGTGGGACAGGTCAGTCGCACGCATGCTGAGACGTGGGATGTGGGAAGCTACCATCTGGAGTCGGCATCGTTTCAGACCCCCGAGCTCGACCGGCATGTCGTGGCCTTCGATTTCGGATGCAAGCACAATATCTTCCGCAAGCTCGTCGATCGGGGGCTGAAGGTCACGGCCGTGCCCGCGAAGACGTCCGCTGCGGACGTGCTGGCCATGAGGCCCGATGGCATCTTTCTGTCCAATGGCCCGGGTGACCCCGCGGCGGTGAGCTATGCCGTGGAGACCATTCGGGAGCTGCTCGAAGCCGATGTGCCCATGTTCGGTATCTGCATGGGGCATCAATTGCTGAGTCAGGCCTTGGGTCTTTCGACGTTCAAGCTCAAGTTCGGGCACCGCGGAGGCAACCACCCGGTCAAGGACCTGACCACAGGACGCATCGAGATCACCAGCCAAAACCATGGCTTTGCGGTCAGGAACGATCAGGTGCCCGGGCATGTGGAGATCACGCATGTTTCACTTTTCGATGGTACGGTTGAAGGCCTGCGTCTGAAAGACAAGCCGGTGTTTTCAGTTCAGTACCATCCCGAGGCGAGCCCCGGCCCTCATGACGCGGATTACTTGTTCGACCGCTTTGCGTCTCTGGTGCATGGCACCGGATCATCACGATAATCGGGGTAGAGGCGCCTGAACGCCGTTTCGGGCATTTCCAGCGGCGCCGCCAGTCCCATGTCCGATACTTGTCGCCAGAGACTGTCGGCATGCCTCTTCCCGGCGGCCGGCAGCACCAGGCGATGAACCGGCACGAGCTTCGAGGCGCGGGCATAGCGGTAGGGGCGTCCTAAGCGGCGCAGTTTCCTTTCGTGGGCCTGCGCGAACGCCGTGATGAAATAGCGACCGAGATCGATGTGAAACCCGTCCGGCCTTTTCTCGATATGACTGTCGATGCCGAGCCTGCTCCATGCTTGTTGCGCTTTCAGCGCGTCTGAACGGCTGACATAGGCCGTCGCATCATCAAAGATGTGCATGAGCACGGGTTCGCGTCGCGTGAACCGTGTGCTGCTCAAGCCGAGTTCCGCGCATAGCCGTCTCTGCAGGTTTTTTGCCGCCTGCACCCAGATGATGCGGTGCGTGAGCACGCGCCAGGTGACATCGTCCGTCTCCGCCGCCGCGAGGCGGCAAGGCAGCAGGGCCACAAGCATGATGCCCAGGGCAATGATGAAGGGCATGTCGTGGGTCTCCTAGACCGAGTTTTTCATGTGATCGCGAATGGATGGCGCCGCGAAATGCAGGGTGTCCATCTCCAATAACACGTCCATTCCGATGCATCCCCTTTTTGGGTTTCGACATTCCAAATCCCGGCGCATGGTCATCATGAAAAATCCGGGCTAGAGGCGGAAATGACGATGGCCGAGCAGCATCAGTCCCTGGAGGGTCAATTCCGGCACGTGCGCGGTGATCTCGGGAATTTCCGGCACCAGCAGGGAAGCCAGGCCACCCGTGGCCACGACGGGCGTTTCGGCATGGCCGTTCAGGCTTCGCAGGCGTTCGATCAGTCCGCGCAGCGCGTCGACGGTTCCCCAGTAGCTTCCCAGTTGCATGCTGCTGGCCGTATCCCTGCCGATGGCAAACGGCAGCGCGGCCACGGGCACGGATGGCAGCTTGGCGGCGCGGGCGGCCAGGGCGTCCAGCGAGATTTCCATGCCGGGCAGGATCAGGCCACCGGCATAATGACCGTCGGGAGAAACGATGTCGAAGGTTGTGGCCGTTCCGCAGTCGAGCACGAACACCGGTGCGCCGAACGAGGCCCTGGCCGCAACGGCATTGACGATCCTGTCCGCTCCGACCTCCCGAGGGTTCTTGTAGTCCACGGCCATGCCTGTTTTCACATCGGGTGCGCCGACGAAGGCAGGCTGGCAGCCGCAGATGCGCCTGCAGGCATTGGCGAGCACCCGGTCCATCCGAGGCACGACACTGGCGACCATGATGCCGGCGATGCGATGTGGGTCCTGCCCGAGCTCCTGGAACATGCCGCGCATCTGCCAGGCCAGCTCATCGGAGGTCATGGCGTGCCGGCTGGATAGGCGCCACTGGCCGCACAAGGCTTCTCCATGGTACAGACCGAAAACGATTTGCGTGTTGCCTATGTCACAGACGAGGAGCCTGTCCTTCATGGCAGCAGCTCCAGATCGCCAGCCAGGATGCGTCGGATGCCCGTTTCCGTGTGCAGAAGAAGCCCCCCCTGTTCATCGATGCCGCGGGCGATGCCCTCGATGTAGTCATGTCCGTCATGGGCACGCACCCTCTTGTCCGAACCAACATGAAACCGCCACCAGTAGTCCCGAAAGGGGGTGAAGCCTTGGGTGCGCCAGGCTGCATAGTCCTCGTCCAGGGTTTGCAGGCAGCCAGCCGCCAGCAGGTTGCGCGAGACCGGGCATCCGGCGGCCGATTCGATATCGGTGGCCGGCTGGCGAAGGTCTGGCGGCCATCCGTCTTTCGGTTGGCGGATGTTCAGGCCGATGCCGACGACAATGGCCTGGATGCGCCCCGGTTCAGCGCGCATCTCCATCAGGATGCCGGCAAGTTTCGCGCCCCGGACCAGAAGATCATTGGGCCATTTCAATCGAAGGCCGGGTATCATGCTGGCCAAGGCCCGGTGCAGCGAGCAAGCCACGACAAGCGGTAGTGAAACGGCCTGCTCCGGCTTGCAATCTGGCTTGAGCAGGACGCTGAAGGTCAGCGCTTGGCCGGGCTCGCTGTGCCATGGGCGCCCCAGCCTCCCGCGGCCCTGTGTCTGTTCTTCCGCCAGCAGCACAAAGCCCTCCTCCAGGGTCTCGGCACGTTCGAGGAGCGAGCTGTTCGTCGATCGGACACGGGGCACGAGTTCGATGGTCCGTCCGATGCGGACAGTATCGGGAAGCCGATGGCGGATGGCTTCGGCATTGAGAGGGTCATCGCAGAGCCGATAGCCTTGGCCGGGAACGGCCTCGATGCAAAGGCCCTCGTCGCGCAGGCGTCGCATGTGTTTCCAGACGGCACTGCGGCTGAGGCCGAGCTGTCGCGCCAGCCGGTCGCCGGACACGATGTCCTCGCGGCAAAGCGCGTCGATGATGAACTGGCGCGTATTCATGTCGCGTCCTCGGCCACGCGCATGGAGAGGTCCAGGGCGGGCGCGGAGTGCGTGATGGAACCAATGGCCAGTCGGTCGACGCCGGTCTCCGCATATGCCCTGGCATTGTCCAGCGTGATGTTGCCACTGGCCTCCAGCGTGATGCTGCTGGGCACCCGGGCCCTGGCCTCGGCGACAAGCTCCGGACTCATGTTGTCAAGCAGGATCAGGTCTGGGGCGCAGGAAACGGCCTCGTCCACTTGGTCCAGAGTCTCGCATTCGACCTCAATCCAGCAGTCGGCACGCAGTCGACGGCAGCATGCGATGGCCTGCCTGATCGAGCCGCAGGCCTGGATGTGGTTTTCCTTGATGAGCATGCCATCGCTGAGGTTCATCCGGTGATTGATCCCGCCGCCGTCGCGCACGGCTTTTTTCTCGAGCCATCGCCAGCCAGGGGTTGTCTTCCGCGTGTCCACGATGATGCAGCCGGTGCCGGCAATGGTCTCGACAAAGCGCCGGGTTGCGCTTGCGATGCCAGACAGGTGCTGCAGGAAATTCAGCGCCGTGCGTTCGGCCGCCAGCAGCGGGCGCAGCGGGCCGGCCAATTCGGCGATTGTTTCTCCGGGGACGACGGACTCCCCGTCATGGCGCAGCCATAATTGTTCGATGTCCGCATCCAGCAGATGAAAGGTCTCGAAGGCCAGATCCGTGCCGGACAAAACCCCTTCGGCCTTGGCCGTGATGCGTGCATGTCCAGTGGCATGTTTCTCGATGGTGGCTCTGGCTGTCAGGTCATGGAGCGCTGCATCCTCGGCCAGCGCCAGTTCAATCAGATGCATCCATCGATTCATAGCAGCCATAGCATCACCCCCATGCCAAGTATGGTTGCCGGCTGATTTGCGGCGCCAGGCACAGTCGCGCGCGCCATGGAGCCGGCGATACCGGCGATGGCTGTGGCGATCAGACCGGCCCCGGTATCGATGTCGTGATAAACATGCAGCCCCCAAGACAGAGCGAGACAGGAAACGAGCACAAGCAGCAGGTGACCGGCGAGCGTCTGCTCGGGATGGATCGGAAATCCGAGCGGTAGCCAGTTCAAACGGTCAAGCGTATCTGCGCCGGGAATGGCCAGGCACAGGGCGAGTCCCAGTCCGAACCCGAATTCCGGAATCTGTGTGAAGAAGGCAAGGCAGATTGCCATGGCCAGCAGAAAATGTCCCATGGGCAGCACATGCAGCGGCTCCGGCATGGTGCCCCGTTGATGGGGGGGCAGGCCCCAGGCATGGCGCAGGGCCTGCCAGAAGGGCCTGCGCCCAAGGGCGGCGAGCAACAGCGTGAACGCGGCCATGATCCATGCCAGCCACAGCCAGGCCGGTTGTGTATACACGGGCCACAGCAGCACCCAGATGGCGAAGAGTGGACGGATGGCCTGCTGTATGACCAGGGGACGCAGGGCCTTCCGGGCGAGAAAGACCGAGATCCAGCTCAGTTGAAACAAGCCTGCTGCGAACAGGGCGGTCAGCACAAGGTCCGGATTGTCCGTAAGGCCTTCCATGGCCGCAGGATAGCTTTTTCCATCAGGGATTACATCAGCCGGCACTTTGCCGTGCGGGGGCTTCGTTGGTATGATCGGCATTTGTTTGCGGCTGTGGATGCCGTACCGTTAGGTCTTAATCATGGGGAGGAAGCAATGACTCAGGATGAAATGAAGCAGAAGGTCGCCGAGACTGCGCTGGCCTTTGTTGAGGAAGGCACGATCATCGGCGTGGGCACGGGTTCAACGGCAAACAAGTTTATCGATGCGCTGGCCGGCATCAGCGATCGGATCCTCGGCACCGTGGCCAGCTCCGAGGCCACGGCAGAGCGACTGCGCGGTCATGGCATCCCCGTGCTGGATCTGAATGATGCGCTGACCCGGGTCGATGCGCTGTCGGTTTATGTGGATGGCGCCGACGAGTTTGATCCTGGCAAGAATCTGACCAAGGGCGGTGGAGGCGCATTGACCCGTGAAAAGATTGTGGCCGCGGCATCCCGGCGATTTGTCTGCATCGTTGATGAAAGCAAGCGGGTCGAGCACCTGGGGGCGTTTCCATTGCCGATCGAGGTGATTCCGATGGCCCGCGAGCTTGTTGCCGCAAGGGTGCGCGCCATGGGTGGCGAGCCCGTACTGCGCGAGGGTTTCACGACCGATAATGGCAACATCATTCTCGATGTGCATGGCCTGACCATCAACGATCCGCGCGGGCTCGAGGACGAACTCAACGCCGTGCCGGGCGTTGTCTGCAATGGCATCTTCTCGCATCAGCGCGCGGACGTCGTGCTCATGGGCACACCAAGCGGAGTGGAAACCATCGAATGACGCCCGCTCTTCCGGCCGGGGCCGGGCTGTCACGTGCAGCCGGCGCCGAGGTCTAGTCATGCGTGTCTCCGATTTTGATTTCGAGCTTCCTTCGGCGCTCATTGCCAAGCGTCCACTGGTGCAGAGGGATGCATCCCGCCTGCTGGTACTCGGCGCAGGCGGCGAGGAAGACCGTTCGATGGCGGAGCTGGATGCCTATGTGCAGCCCGGCGACATCTGGGTGCTCAACGACACCAGGGTCATTCCCGCGCGCCTGCTGGGACGCAGGCCAAGCGGCGGGCGCGTGGAGCTTCTGCTGCTTGAGCCATGCGACGAGGACTCGGTATGGAAGGCCTGGGGCAAGGCGAACAAGCCGCTGAAGCCCGGTCAGCAGGTGGAGATAGCCCCGGGCTTTCATGCCGAGATCCTGGAGCGCGAGGGGAAGGGCCTGCTGGTCAGGCTTCATGCCGAGAACGTCCAGGAAGCCATCGAGCGTTACGGCCACATGCCCTTGCCGCCTTACATCGACCGGCCGGACACGGCGGAGGACCGCGCAAGGTACCAGACCGTGTTTGCGCGCCGCAGAGGTGCCGTTGCGGCGCCCACGGCGGGACTGCATCTGACCGAGGCCCTGATGGAGCGCATGCGCGCAGCCGGTGCGGAGTTTGTTCACCTGACCCTGCATGTCGGTCCGGGAACCTTTCAGCCCGTGCAGGTTGATGAGGTCGAGCGACACCGCATGCATGAGGAGTCCTATGAGGTGCCCGAGGTGACGGCCGAGCGCATCAATCGGGGCAGGGCCGAGGGGAGGAGAATCGTCGCCGTCGGAACGACGAGCCTGAGGACGCTGGAGGCGGCGGGAGACTCGGGGTGCGTGCGGTCAGGTCCCGGCAGGACCTCGATCTTCATCTATCCAGGCTACCGTTTCCGCATCGTCGATGCGTTGCTGACCAACTTCCATCTCCCCCGCTCGACGCTGCTGATGCTCGTGTGCGCCATGGCAGGACGGGAGCGCGTCCTGAGAGCCTATGATCATGCCATCCGGCAAGGGTATCGTTTCTACTCCTACGGAGACGCGATGCTCGTGGACAGGCATGGGGGAAAGACGCTACGCTGCCTTCGTTCGGGGGGTTAGCAGGTGCGCATTTTTGTTTCCCAGATGGATCAGCGGGTTGGCGAGCTGAGCAACAATGTGCGCAAGATCATCGATGATTTGCGGGAGGCCGAACGCCTTGACTGCGATCTCGCCGTCTTTCCCGAGCTGAGCGTGACCGGCTATCCGCCCGAGGACCTGCTGGAAAGGCCTGCATTCCGTCAGGCCATGGCCCGCGCCGTTGACGAGATCGCGTCAGCCACGCGCCGCGTGGCCGCCGTGTTCGGGGCGCCCAGGGAACATGATGGCAGGCTTTTCAACAGCGCATGGATGGCATGGGACGGGCACCTCCTTGGCGTTTACGACAAGCAGAAGCTTCCCAATTACGGTGTGTTTGACGAACGCCGTTACTTCACGCCGGGGGATGGACGGGAGTGCGTGTTTGATATCGGCGGCTGGCGCGTGGGCATGGGTATCTGCGAGGATCTGTGGCACGACGATCTGGCCGCAAGCCAGCAGGGGCTGGCCTGTGACGTGTGGCTCAACCTCAATGCATCTCCGTTTCATGCCGACAAGCAGCGAGAGCGGGAGGAGCTTGTCATGCGTCGCGCCCGCCAGTTCGGAGCGCCGCTTGTCTATGTCAATCCTGTCGGCGGGCAGGATGAGATCGTGTTCGATGGCGGTTCCCATGCCGCAGATGCCCTTGGCAACCTGATTTGGCGTGCCCCCCTGTTCCGGCGATGCGGGGAGGTCATCGATCTTGGCAAGCCAGGCGCCGAGGACATTGCGCCGTTGCCGGAGGAGATCGAACAGATCTGGGAAGCGCTCGTGCTCGGCGTTCGCGACTATGTGTTGCGAAACGGGTGCTCAAGTGTGCTCATCGGTCTTTCCGGAGGCATCGACTCGGCGCTGACGGCGGCTGTAGCAGCCGAGGCCTTGGGGGCCAAGAATGTGCTGGGGGTGCTCTTGCCCTCGAAGTTCTCGAGCAGCCATTCGATCAGCGATGCCAGACAGCTTGCGCTCAATCTGGGCGTGGAGACCGTCACGCTGCCCATTCAGGCGGGCGTGGATGCCGTCGAATCGATTCTCGGGCCCGTGTTCGCATCTTGGGGCATGAGTCAGCCGGATGTCACCGAGGAAAACATCCAGGCGCGCATGCGGGGACTGCTGCTCATGGCCCTGTCCAACAAAACGGGGCGGATGCTGCTGACGACCGGCAACAAGTCCGAGATGGCCGTGGGGTATGCCACGCTGTATGGGGACATGGCCGGCGGGTTTGCCGTGCTCAAGGATGTGTACAAGACCCAGGTCTATGCGCTTTCCCGCTGGCTGAATCGCGACCGGGAAGTGATCCCCGAGCATACGATCATGAAACCGCCCTCCGCCGAACTCAGGCCGGACCAGAAGGACTCGGATTCCCTGCCGGACTATGAGGTGCTTGATGCCATTTTGAAGGCGAGCATTGAGGAATGTCTGCCGGTGGATGTTATCGTCGAGCGCGGCTATGATCGCGCAGAGGTGTTGCGCGTCATCCGCATGCTGCAGCATGCGGAATACAAGCGCCGCCAGGCGCCTCCGGGCGTGAAGATCACGCGCCGGGCATTCGGGCGGGACAGGCGTTATCCGATCACCCATGGATTTTTGGAATGCTGACCGGGTGTGGAGGAGGAGTGTGATGAAAAAGATCGAGGCCATCATCAAGCCGTTCAAGCTGGATGACGTCAAGGATGCGCTGACCGATCTCGGTGTGCATGGGATGACCGTGACCGAGGTCAAGGGCTATGGTCGTCAGAAGGGACATACGGAGCTGTATCGTGGCGCGGAGTACGTCGTCGACTTTCTCCCCAAGGTCAAGCTGGAGATTGTCGTGCCGGAGGATCGAGCCGAGGAGATCGTGGATGCGATCGTGCGGGCGGCGCGCACCGGCAAGGTGGGTGACGGCAAGGTGTTTGTCTCGCCCGTGGAACGAACGGTTCGCATCCGTACCGGGGAACAGGACGAGGACGCCGTCTAGGACGTGTTTTGGTCGTTGTCATCAGGCGCGCTTTCTGCCAAGCTGCCGTGTCAAGATCATATGCCGGATGATGCCTGAAAATTCAGGGTCTTTTTGACCACACAAGAGAGGAGAGGAGAGCAAAAGTGAGTGACGCTATTCAGAAGGTTTTTGACCTCATCAAGGAACACGAATGCGAGTTCGTCGATATCCGATTTACCGATACCAAGGGCAAGTGGCAGCACGTGACCTTCCCGATCAGCGAGCTGAACGAGTCCTCCTTCGAGGATGGCTTCGCATTTGACGGCTCGTCCATCGCCGGTTGGTGCGATATCAACAATTCCGACATGTCCATCATTCCCGACCCGGAGAGCGCGAAGATCGACCCGTTCTTCGAGGCATCGACGCTGGTGCTCATCGGTCAGATCATCGATCCCATCACGGGCCAGGACTACAATCGCTGTCCCCGTCAGGTTGCCCAGCGCGCCTTGAAGTACATTCGTTCTGCGGGCATCGCGGATACGGCTTATTTCGGTCCGGAACTGGAGTTCTTCATCTTCGATTCCGTGACCCACTACAACGAGATGGGTGGCTGCGGCTACAGGATTCACTCGGAAGAGGCGGCCTGGAATTCCAACGAAACCTTTGAGGGCGTGAACTATGGCCACCGCCCGCGCGTGAAGGGCGGCTATTTCCCGGTCCCCCCTGTCGATTCGCTGCATGAAATCCGCAACGACATGAGCCTGGTCATGTCCGATCTCGGCATTCACATGGAATGCCATCACCATGAGGTGGCCACGGCGGGCCAGTGCGAGCTCTCGATGCGCTTCGGTGAACTCATTGATATCGCTGACCGTGCCCAGTGGTACAAGTATGTCGTGCATAACGTGGCGCATGCCCATGGCAAGACGGCAACCTTCATGCCCAAGCCCGTGTATGATGACAACGGAACGGGCATGCATACTCATCAGTCGATCTGGAAGGATGGGCGGAACCTGTTCGCCGGCGACAAGTATGCCGGTCTTTCGCAGGAGGCCCTGTGGTACATCGGCGGCATCATCAAGCATGCGAAGGCCATCAATGCCTTCTCGAACGCCTCGACAAACTCGTACAAGCGTCTGGTGCCGGGCTTCGAGGCTCCCGTGATGCTGGCCTACTCGAACCGGAATCGCTCGGCCTCCATCCGCATTCCAGCCGTGAGCTCCGATGCCGCGCGTCGAATCGAGGTCCGTTTCCCGGATCCGACGGCCAATCCGTATCTGGCTTTCACGGCCATGCTGATGGCCGGGCTGGACGGCATCGCGAACAAGATCGATCCGGGCGATCCGGCCACGAAGAACCTCTATGACTTGCCGCCTGAAGAGGCCAAGGGTGTGCCGACGGTGGCGCGCTCGTTCGAGGAGGCCTTGAATGCGCTGGATGCAGATCGCGAGTTCCTCAAGGTTGGCGGCGTCATGGACGATGACATGATCGATGCCTACATCGCGCTGAAGATGGAGGAGGTCGATCAGATCCGTCTGCGTCCGCATCCGTACGAGCTGGACATGTATTACTCCGTCTGATCGGACATCCGCCGATCTGCTCGAGGGGG
>WFOK01000047.1 GCA_015488115.1 Mariprofundaceae bacterium | reverse complement strand
GCTCTGCGTTGGATGACCAGCAATGCCGCCAAACGCGTCGTAGTTGATGCGCTCCAGCTCCCGGCCCGTTGCATCCGTGATCACGTTGACGCCACCTGGACGATCCGTCAGCACATACTTCAGACTCCCGCCAACGCCCGTCGCGCTCTCGTGAATCGCCACCAGCTTCTTGCCTGCGCAAAAGCCATAAAGCGCTCGCCATGACCGGCCAGCCAAGCGAACCATGACCAACACAAGAGAGATCAGAAACGGGACTCCATGGCAATGCCGGATTCGGAGGTCAAGCAAAGGCTGGAAGCAGGATGGGCAACGTGCAATCATTCTCGGTTATGGTCAACATGAGCAATGGCAAATGGGACAGAATCCGTCAGGAGCTGATGAATCAGATTCCCCGCTCCAGGTTTGATGCCTGGTTTCAGCCCGTTCATGTCGAGGAAAACGGACACACGCTGAACATCAAGGCGGCAAATCGCTTCTTCCTCGATGGGCTTCGAAGCCAGTATGAGTCCCTGATCCTCGGCATCGCCCGGCAATTGTTCGGCGCGGACATGAACGTGAACTTCGAGGTGGATGCAAGCCTGGAGCTTGCAGACGCGGAGCACGAAAAGCGGCCGTCCCGGCCCTCCCAGGTGGATGGATACATCGATCCCCGCTTCACCTTCGAGAACTTCGTCGTCGGTTCGGGCAACGAGTTCTGTTATGCGGCCAGCCGGGCCGTCGCCGAGCGGCCCGGCGAGATCTACAACCCTCTCTATATCTATGGAGGGGTTGGCCTTGGGAAGACCCATCTCATTCAGGCCGTGGCCAATGAGCTGATCGGAAACAACCACACGCGCATCGCCTACAGAACAGGCGAATCCTTCACCAACGAGCTGATCCAGGCCATCCGGAACAACAGTACCGATGATTTCAGAAACCAATACCGCAGGGTGGATGTGCTCATTATCGATGATATCCAGTTCATCGCCGGCAAGGAGCGCACCCAGGAAGAATTCTTCCATACCTTCAATGCGCTTCATGAGGTCAAGAAACAGATCATCCTGACCTCCGACCGCAGCCCGAGAGAGCTGACCAACCTCATGGAAAGGCTGCGCTCGAGATTCAACTGGGGGCTTGTCGCCGATATCCAGCCCCCCGATCTCGAAACGCGGCTGGCCATCCTGGAAAGCAAGGCCGAACTCGCGGGCATCCGGCTCGATCAGGATGTGGCCCATCTGCTCGCCAGCCGCATCACGAACAATGTCCGCGAACTCGAGGGGGCGCTGACCCGGCTGACGGCCCATGCGACACTGACCGGCAGGAACATCGACCTCGATTTTGCCCGACGTGTCCTGCGCGATCTGCTCCACGAGGAAATCAAGGTCATCACCATCGAGGACATCCAGAAAAAGGTGGCTGGCTATTACAACATCAACCCCAAGGAAATGCGTTCCAGCAAGCGAAGCCGGACCGTCGCATTTCCCCGGCAGATTGCAATGTACGCAGCCAAGGAACTGACACAGCAGTCGCTTCCCGAGATCGGGGAAGCATTCGGTGGAAAGGATCACACGACCGTCCTGTACGCCGTGAGAAAAATCGATCGCATGCGACGGGAATCCAGCGAGTTCGACGAAGAGATCCAGCGGATCCTGTCCATCCTGAAGCAATAACATGTCCATGAACGGTAAAAAGCCTGGGGACAGCATGTGGAAAAAGGCCCGATGGGAAACGCCCGCGGCAAAGAGTGCAATCATCCACAGACCATCAACAGGATGTCATGACGGCCATGCACAGGAAGCGGCAGACGGGACATCCGCAAAACAAAGGACTTGCTCGGGTTGTTCCACTTTTCCACATCCATCTATGACATCGATGAACCATTCTTGGAAAAAGGAAGAGGACAGAACATGAAGATAACCCTGCAGAGAAACCCACTCCTACAAGCCATACAGCGATGCCAGAGCGTGGTCGAGAAGCGTCACACGATTCCCATCCTTGCCAATGTGCTCCTGGAAGCGGACCAGGAAAGCCTCCGCATCACGGCCAACGACATGGAGGTGGGCATTCGAAGCGAGGTTCCTGCCCATGTGGAACAGCATGGGACCCTGACCGTATCGGCCCGAAAGCTGTTCGATATTCTCCGCAACCTTGACGCTGATCAGGATATCCATATCGACTCGGAAGGAGAATATGTCTCCCTTCAGGCTGGAAGCTTCAAAACCCGTCTGGTGACCATGCCGGCCGACGAGTTTCCCGCATTGAAGGAGGATGACGGCCACGCCTCGATCCGGCTGACTGGCGTGCATCTGGCCGAGATGATCGCGGCCACGGGGTTTGCCATGTCCACGGATGAAACCAGGAAATATCTGACCGGCACGCTGTTCGAACTGAAGGGTCAGCAAATGAATCTCGTGGCCACGGACGGACACAGGATGGCCCTGGCCGAAATTCCGCTGGCCGCCGAAATCCCCGAATGCCAGTGCATCGTCCCGAGGAAAGCCGTTCATGAAATCCGCAAATTGTGCGAGGGCATCGAGGAACAGGTGGAACTCGTGTTTGGCGAACGGCAAATCCGCCTGAACACCGGCTCGGATCTCCTGGTCAGCAAGATCATCGATGCCCGTTTTCCGGTGTATCAGGATGTCATTCCCCGCGACAACCCCAACATAGCGATCATCCCGCGACAGGCATTCGACCAGGCCATCACGCGCACCATGATCGTGGCCAATGAGGTTACCCATGATCTGCGGCTGAGCCTTGCCGATGACAGGCTGGTCATCAATGCGCACAACAATGACCAGGAGCAGGCCGAAGAGCACGTGCCCGTGGACTACAAGGGACGGGATCTGGTCATCGGCTTCAATGGAAGCTACCTGCGCGACGTGCTGAACGTTTTGAACAGCGAATGGGTGCGCATGGAGTTGAAGGACGAGCTTTCCCCCATTCTCATGCATGGCGAGGGAGATACGCGGGCAAGGTATGTCATCATGCCGATGAGGATCTGATGTGAGTGGCGCCACACCCGTGCTGCTGCAGCAGGTCTGCGTCCAGAACCTGCGTTGCCATGAGCGACTGACATGGAGATGCAGGCCTGGGGTCAACCTTCTCGTGGGCGAGAATGGATCCGGCAAGACCACATTGCTGGAATCCGTGTACATGATGGCCTGGGGGAGGTCCTTCAGGCAGGCCAGGGACCCGTATCTGGTCCGCCATCAGGCCGATCGCTTCAGGATCATCGGCCGCTGGTACAGGTTCGGGCCGATGACGCTCGAGGTTTCGGGACGCAAGGGCTGCCTTGTCATGCGCCTGCAGGGACGGGAGGTCGCCCGGCGCAGGGACACGGGCATGGCCTTTCCCGTGATCGTCGAGGCCCCCCAGGGTCCCAGGCTTGTCGATGGACTTCCCGGTGAGCGCCGGCGCTGGATCAATGCCCTCATGAGCCTGAAGTGGCCGGTCGCGGCGCAGGTTCACCAGCGCTATCTCCGGGCCATCATGCAACGTGCCAGGCTGCTCAGGCGCAACGCCGGTGATGCGCAACTGGATGCATGGGAAGAGCAGATCGTGGCCTCGGGACTGGAGCTTGATGCCTGGCGATCGTCCCTGATCAGGGAGATGAACGAGCTTCTGTCCCGGGAGGATCTGCCCGAAGGCTGCGTGCAGATCCGGCGTTCGGGGGGTGAATATCAGCGTGAGGCATGGTTGCGCCGCTTGCGGGACAAGCGGCATGAGGATCTGCGAACGGGGCTTCGCTTCGGTCCGCATGCGGAGCGCCTGATTTTCGAGCTGGATGGCAGGGAATTGCGCCAGGCGGGCTCCCGGGGACAGCAAAAGCTGGCGGCCATAGCCATGAGGATGGCAGAATGCGAGCTTTGGCGGCGGTGTCGTGGCCTGATTCCCGTGCTTCTGCTCGATGACGCCTGGGAAGCCCTGGATCGAGGACGCAGACGAAGCCTGATGGAACGATTGTCATCGCATGAAGGTCAGGTGCTGATGACCACGCCAAACATGCCCGGGCTTGCGGGCGATGAAATCCAGATCCAGAACATCGAGGAACTCTGTGATCAGGTTGACAGTTTTGAGCATATGGGGGAAGCAGCATGAATGCTTCAGCTAAGGATCAGTACGGCGCGGAAAGCATCAAGGTACTGCGAGGCCTTGACGCCGTGCGCAAGCGGCCGGGCATGTACATCGGGGATACCGATGACGGCACGGGCCTGCACCACATGGTGTTCGAGGTCGTGGACAATGCCATTGACGAGGCCCTGGCCGGATACTGCGACCGCATCGAGGTCATTCTTCATTCGGATGATTCGGTCACGGTCAGGGACAATGGCAGGGGCATTCCCGTGGATATCCATCCCGAGGAGGGGCGTTCGGCCGCCGAGGTCATCATGACCGTGCTCCATGCGGGAGGAAAATTCGACAGCAATTCCTACAAGGTGTCCGGAGGGTTGCATGGCGTCGGCGTGTCCGTGGTCAATGCCCTTTCGGAAACCCTGGAGCTTGTGATCCGCCGGGATGGCAAGGTGTATTACCAGAAATATCATCTGGGCGAGCCCGAGGAACCGCTCAAGGTGATTGGCGAGGCCGCGGGCACGGGCACCGAAATCCGGTTTCTTCCGAGCCTGGAGATCTTTTCGCATCGGAACATGTCCTTCGATGTGCTTTCCGCGCGCCTACGGGAATTGTCCTTCCTGAACAGCGGCGTGCATATCGAGCTCGTCGATGAGCGTACGGACAAGAAGGCCGTGTTTGAATACGAAGGGGGCATTGCCGCTTTTGTCGAGCACAAGAACAGGACCCGAACCCCGCTTCATCCGCATCCGGTGAGCATTTCGGGCGAGAGGGACGGCATCGCGGTCGAGCTGGCCATGCAATGGACGGATGCCTACCAGGAAAACGTGTTCTGCTTTACCAACAACATTCCGCAAAGGGACGGCGGCACCCATCTTGCCGGCTTCCGCGCTGCCCTCACGCGATGTATCAACAATTATGCCAATGCCACGGGGCTGCTGAAGAAAAGCAAGGTTTCGCTGACCGGCGAGGATTGCCGGGAAGGGCTCACGGCGGTCCTGTCCGTCAAGGTTCCCGATCCGAAGTTTTCTTCCCAGACCAAGGAAAAGCTCGTGTCCAGCGAGGTGAGGCCGGTGACCGAGTCCATCGTCAGCGAGAAGTTTTCCGAGTGGCTGGAGGAAAACCCCAGGGAAGCCAAGCGCATTGTCAGCAAGGTGGTCGAGGCGGCCATGGCCAGGGAGGCGGCGCGCAAGGCCCGTGAACTGACGAGAAGGAAGGGGGCGCTGGATGTGGCCAGCCTTCCCGGCAAGCTGGCGGACTGCCAGGAGAAGGACCCGGCCGAAGCGGAGATCTTTCTTGTTGAGGGTGATTCGGCCGGAGGCTCGGCCAAGCAGGGCCGGGACCGGCGCACGCAGGCCATCCTTCCGCTCAAGGGCAAGATCCTGAACGTCGAGAAGGCGCGCTTTGACAAGATGCTGTCCAGCCAGGAAATCGGCACCATCATCACGGCCCTCGGGACCGGGATCGGCAAGGATGACTTCGATATCTCGAAGCTGCGTTATCACAAGATCGTCATCATGACCGATGCCGACGTGGACGGATCCCATATCCGCACCCTGCTGCTCACCTTCTTCTATCGCCAGATGCCGGAGATCATCGAGCGAGGCCATCTGTACATTGCCCAGCCTCCGCTGTACCGGGTGGCCCGGGGCAAGAAGGTGAAATATGTGGCCAATGACGATGAGCTTTTCGAGTTTCTGATCACACAGGGCGCCAATGGCAAGGAATACTTCAGCAGCAAGCAGGCCCGGCCGGTTTCAGGCGAACGCCTGCTGAACATCGTGCGCAGCATTCACCGGCTGCAGAAGCTGCTCAACAGGCTCTCCCAGCGGCTGGACGAGCGGCTTCTCAGGATTCTCGTTGAAAGCGGAAGATTCACGATGAAGATGCTTCGCCATCGCGATCTTCTCGAGGAGCGGCTGGACGTGCTGAACTGGGCCTTCAAGAAAGCAACGCGTCCGGATGAGTCCTTGAGCTGGACCATTCACGAGGACCGGGATGAAGGGGTCTTCTGGGTCCAGTTTCTGCGCCGGGATCATGGCAGGACGATCGTTTCTCGCCTGGACAAGGATCTCATAGCAACGGCGGAGTTCTCCGAGGCCCAGAAGCTTTGCGCCTCCCTGCAGGAGCAGGTGGATGACGGGGCGCATCTTGTGCATGGCGAGAAAAGCTGGCCGGTTCACCATTTCGAGGAGCTGGCTGAGCTGATCGAGCGCGAGGGGCGCAAGGGCATCACCATTCAGCGATACAAGGGCCTGGGGGAGATGGATCCCGAGCAGCTCTGGGAGACGACCATGGATCCATCGAACAGGATTCTGCTTCAGGTCACCCTGGAGGATGTGGTCAGCGCCGACGAAACCTTTTCCACCCTCATGGGGGATGCCGTGGAGCCCCGCCGGAGATTTATCCAGGAAAATGCCCTGAAAGTGAGGAATCTGGATGTCTGAGCATCGTTCATCCCGTCCCGTCCTGACCTACGCCGATGCCGGCGTGAACATCGACGCAGGCAATGCGTTCGTGGATCGCATCAAGAAGGCCGTTTCCTCGACGAGCCGGCCGGAGGTCATCGGTGGCCTCGGGGGCTTCGGGGCGCTGTTCCGGGCCGATTTTTCCGACATGAACGATCCCGTTTTGGTGTCCTCGACGGATGGCGTGGGCACCAAGCTGCTGCTGCTGCAGCAATATGACAGACCACATGTCGCCGGCATGGATGTGGTGGCCATGTGCGTCAACGACATGGCCGCCCAGGCTGCCCGTCCCCTGTTTTTCCTCGACTACCTGGCCACGGGAAAGCTCGAGCAGGAGGTCCTCGCCGGCGTCATCGAAGGCATAGCCGAGGCCTGCCGCATCTGCGGCTGCGCGCTCATCGGCGGGGAAACGGCAGAGATGCCCGGCATGTATGCTCCCGGACATTACGATATCGCGGGATTCTCGGTCGGGGTCGTGGATCGCGCATCCATCGTGGATGGACGGCACATCGCCGAAGGGGATGTGCTGCTGGGACTGGCCTCGCATGGGCCGCATGCGAACGGTTTCTCGCTGATCCGGAAGCTTCTGGAACTCGGCGGCGCGGACCTCGAACGGGACCATCTGAGCGATGGAACCCGCGCCGTGGATGCGGTGCTTGCCCCCACGAGGCTTTATGTGCCGGCCGTGCGCGCGCTTGCGGAAGCCGGCGTCAAGGTTCATGGATATGCGCACATCACGGGAGGAGGCCTTTTTGACAATATCGAGCGCATTCTCCCCCAGGGGCTGGCAGCATTCATCGATACATCCGGCTGGACGGTGCCGCCCGTGTTCGAGTATCTGCTGTCCTTTGCCCAAGTCGATCGCCATGAGCGCTACCGGACCTTCAACATGGGCATCGGCTTTGTCGCCATTCTGTCCGACGGGGAAGCGGCGCGGGCGGAGCAGATCCTGACCGAGGCCGGAGAGAAGGTTTTCCGCATCGGTCATGTCCGCGCCAGGGATGAGAAGGATGCCGTAAGGCTTTCCTAGCTCGGATGTTTCATGTGATCGCGGATGGATGGTTTTTGGGTTTCGACGTTTCACATCCCGGCTAGCTTCATGAAGCGCATTCTGCTCCGCCTCTGCCTGCCGGCTGTCTTGTCCATGGCCTTCTTCTGCGCGCAGGCCTGGGCCATGGAGATTTTGTCCACGGCTTTTGAACCTGGCGGAGACATACCCCGCCCATACACCTGCGACGGGGATGACAAATCGCCGCCGCTGGTTTTCAGGGACGTGCCGCCCATGGCGAAATCGCTGGCGCTTGTCATGGAGGATCCGGATGCGCCTGATCCAAGGGCACCGCGCATGGTCTGGGTGCACTGGCTGCTGTTCAATCTTCCTCCGGATATCGGCTTCCTGCCGGAAGGCCTGCGTTTGCTGCCGTCCGGTGCGGGGCAGGGACTCAATGACTGGCGCCGGACCGGATATGGAGGCCCCTGCCCGCCGATCGGCCGGCACCGCTATGTTTTCAGGCTCTACGCCCTGGACATCAGGCTGGAGAAGCTGCGCGAACCGGCTAGGCCCGAACTCATGCGCGCCATGCAGGGGCACATCCTGGAGCAGGCCGTGCTCATCGGCCGCTATGGGAGGCGGTGATCGGCTATTGGATGGACTGCCGGCGTTTTTGCACGGCCTCGGCCAGCAGCCGGAGCAGGTCCGCTGAATCCTCCCATCCCAGGCATGCATCGGTGACGCTCACATCATAGGCCGGCTTCTTGCCCGGGACGATGTCCTGGCGGCCGGGCTTGAGATGACTTTCGAGCATGACGCCGATGATCTTGTCATTGCCGCCAGCGATCTGACCGGCAACGTCGTAGCACACCTCCACCTGACGCGTGTACTGCTTGCGGCTGTTTGCATGGCTGCAATCGATCATCAGACCGGTATCGATGCCGGCCCTTTCCAGCTCCTTCAGGGCCATGGCCACGGAGGCCGAATCGTAGTTCGGCTCTTTGCCGCCGCGAAGGATGATATGGCAGTCATGGTTGCCCGTGGTCGAAAAGATGGCCGAGTGTCCTTCCTTGGTCAGGGAAAGGAAGACATGGGGATGGCGGGCTGCGCGGATGGCATCGATCGCAATCTGCACCCCGCCATCGGTACCATTCTTGAATCCGACCGGGCAGGACAGACCGCTGGCCAGCTCCCTGTGGCCCTGCGATTCCGTGGTCCGGGCTCCAATGGCGCCCCAGCTGACGAGATCGGCAAAGTACTGGGGCGTGATCAGATCGAGAAACTCGTTGCCGGCAGGCACCTGCTTTTCATTCACATCCAGTAGGATGCGGCGCGCCAGGCGAATGCCCTTGTTGATGTCGAAAGAGCCATCGAGGTCCGGGTCGTTGATCAGCCCTTTCCAGCCGACCGTTGTTCTCGGCTTCTCGAAATAGACGCGCATGATGATGAGAAGCTCATCGCTGAGCTGTTCCCGCATCGAGCGGATGCGCTCCGCATATTCTTCGGCGGCCCTGGGTGAGTGAATGGAGCATGGACCGATGACGACCATCAGGCGGTCATCCCGGCCATGAAGAATGTCCTGGATCTGCTTGCGGGTCTCGAACGTCGTCCTTGCCGCGGTTTCGGTGATGGGATACTCGCGGTGAACGCGTTCGGGGCTTGCGACTTCCTTGATGCCGCTGATGCGCAGGTCATCGGTGGGATATGCGGTGCTCATGATCGTGCTGATTCCTCACGCATGGATTCTCCCGCTTGGGCAGGGGCGCGCAGTATTACAGAAATCCCTTGATACTTCTAATGTCGTCCGCTTTCCGGCCGGTGATCGGCTGGCCCGGACTCTCCCCCGCCCGGCTCATGCGGTTTCGGGGGCCGGACGAACAAGACCTTCAGTCGCGCCATCAGCAGCTTGAATCCGCGCCAGAGCCTCGGCAGCAGCCAGGAGAGAAACAGCATGAAAAGAATGAACAGCAGCAGGAACAGCCACGGATGGTTCAGGGCAGTCCACAGCCCGGCAATCACGGTAACGTCCTCGCCGATCGACACCAGCCAGTTGCTGAAAGGCTCCGGGGAGGTGTTGATGATGGCTCTTCCCCCGGCCTTCGTCGCATGCGTGGCCGCCGATACGCCTCCTCCCAGAATGCCGGCCGCCACGGCGATGGCCGGATCGACCGGGCCAACGGCCCCGGCAGCCATCATGGCGCCGGCGGGGATGCGGATGAAGGTATGGATGATGTCCCATCCCGAATCCACACCGGGAATCTTGTCGGCGAAGAACTCGACCACGTACATGGCGCCAGCGGCGAACATGACCAGGGGATTCTCCAGAATGGCCAGCGTCGGCGGCAGCTCGATGTACCCCCCTGCTCCCATCCAGCCCAGCACGAGAATGGCGGCATACAGGTTGATGCCGCTGGCCCAGGCGGCGCCCATGGTCAGGGCGAGCATCGATGCTATCTGATCGAGGTTCTCCATGTTTACCGGCTCCTGCTCCAAGCATGGCGGAAAAAGGCGCTTTTGCCAATCATGGCAAACGGATCAGCCGTCTTCCCCGAGAAGCGCCGCGGCCTTTTCCGGTTGCGGGGCGTGCATGATGGCGCTGATGACCGCCACGCCATGGCCGGCGAGCAGCTTCCTGTTTTCCGTCGTAATGCCACCGAGCGCCAGGACGGGCATGCCAGCCCGACGGGCCAGTTCCCGAAAGCGCTCCACGCCCAGGGCGGGTCGGTCCGGATGGCTTCTTGTCGGAAAGACCGGGGAAAGCAGCGCAAGATCGCTTCCGCGCTTCCCGGCCCTGCGCAGCTCATCGGCATCGTGACAGGCCACCGAGATGAGCACGTTGTCCAGCCCGTGATCCTGCAGCCATTGCCTGGCCGCGGGAACATCGTCGATCATGCGGGAGGGAAGATGCAGGCCGTCCGCGTCCACGGCCGCGACGATGTCCGCATGCGTGTGGATGAACAGCGAGGCGCCGTGGCTCGCCGTAAGCGCCCTGGTCTCTGCGGCCAGGGCCAGCCACTGCGGCTTGTCCAGCCGCTCCCGGAGCAGGATGGCATCGACGCCTCCACGAAGCGCCTGCTCAAGGATCTCCAGCTTGCGATCCAGGCGCAAATCCAGACGAGAGTCCGTGATGAGCAGCAGCCGGGGGGATCGTTTCAGAATCGCTTGATGACCCACATCGGAGGCGAGGGCCTCTTGTAGCCGCCCGGAAGGCGTTTCTCGAACACGCCATCGCCGTTTTCGTCATAGAGATAATAGGCCGGAAGGCCGCCCTTGGGCTGGACCCTGACCATGTAAACATGGCCGTGGACGGAGTACTCCTGAATCGTGGCGCCATCCTTCCTCTTGTAGGATCGTACCTCGATCCGCTCCTCATCCTTCAACGAGCCGAATTCCTTTTTCAGATCGGGCGAGTTTTCATGGGGTTCCACGGTTTCCCGCGCCGCCGGCGAGTCATCGATGTCCGTCGGCGGAGCCGCAACATCGTCCGCTGCGCGGGCCCACGGAGCGAGAGCGAAAAGAAGAAGGCTGGCGAAGATGGCCATCGAATGTCTGCGCGGCATGGCATTCCTCCTGCAAGACACAGGCTAGCGCTTTTCCCGCCGGAACAAAACCATGCTTGCGCCCCCGCTGCTGTCGCGCCGGGGGACGACGGCAAGCACGTTCGCGGCAAGCGGACCTTCCATGAGCCAGTGGAACACGGCCTGCTTCAGAACGGGCCGGCCATCCGAATGTCTTCCGCGGCCATGAATGATGCAGAGGATGCGCTGCTTTCGCATGAGCATGGCTTGCATGCATTGTTCAAGCGCGGCCAGGGCCTCATCCCGGGTCATGCCGTGCAGGTCGATTTCCCGGTCGGCCCCCATCTGGCCTCCGGCCAGTTTTCGCAACTGATCGCGGGATATGCCGTTGGCGGCCAACAGCCAGGGCTCGATCTGCCTCGGTTTCCGCGGCAGGGAGCTGTCATGGCTGGCCCGTGGAGGCGGCTGGCCCGGTTCCCGCCGCATCGGCCTGTCCCGAACGGGCCGGGCCGGCTTCTTCCTTCGCTGAACCTTCCCTTTTCTCTCAAGCGGCCGAACCTGTTCCATCGCCTGCATGAACAAGTCTTCCGGCTTCATTCGAATTCCCTTCGTTCGGGGCGGCTCATCAGTTCGGTGACGGCATGCCGGATATCCAGTTCTCCGCGCAAGACCCTGGCCACGGCCTGCATCAAGGGCACCTCGATGCCAAGGCTCAGGGCCAGCCCCTCAACGGCCTCGGCCGTCCGGACCCCTTCCACGGCCTGACCGATGCGTTGCTGGGCGTCATCCGGCGTCATGCCTTCCGCCAGCATCATGCCAAGGCGCCGGTTCCTGGAAAGGGAGCCCGTGCAGGTCAGCACAAGGTCACCCAGGCCTGACAGGCCCATGAGCGTTTCATGGCGGCCGCCGCATGCGCAGCTGAGCCGGGCCATTTCCGCCAGCCCCCTGGTCACGGCCGCCGATACCGAGTTGTGTCCGAGCCCTAGCCCCTCCGCCACGCCCGCTGCAATGGCAACGACATTCTTCAGGGCACCGCCAAGGGCCACGCCGACCATATCGTCATTCGTGTAGATGCGGAAGTTCGTGTCGTCGAAGAACGATGCGGCCCGTTCGGCCAGCCGGATATCCGAACTGGCCATCGTGATGGCCGTCGGCTGGCCCCGTGCGACTTCAAGCGCGAACGACGGACCCGAAAGCAGAAGGAGACGGTCCATGTCGATGTGTTCCGCCATCATTTCATCGGTTCGTTTCAGGCTTACCGGATCGATGCCCTTGCTGGCGCAGATGACGGGAACCTTGCTGTCCGACAGCCTGGGCAGGACGTCCTTCAGGGCCGGGCATGGAACGGCGACAACCACGGCCGCGGCCTGATGCAGGGCGCTGTCGTAATCGGCGCTGGCGTGGAGCGATGCGGGAAAGGGGATGTCCGGAAGATAGCTGCTGTTCTGCCGCTCCTCGTTCAGTTGTCGGGCCTCCTCTTGCGTGCGCGCGACAAGGCGAACCCTGCGGCCGGTGCGGGAGAGCACCATGGCCAGAGCCGTGCCCCATGATCCGGCGCCGATGACCGCAATCGGCTCGCTGCTCAGCATCGTCTCACCCTCCAGATGAACATCAGCAGGCCACCGGCGGCCAGCATCAAAAGAATCCATGCATCACCATATCGGACATAGTATGTGCTGATATCCGATGAGCGATATGTACCTTGCACGAAGCCGCTCGTCCACCATGGCATCGTTGACCGCACATGTCCGTCGGGAGCGATGATGGCGGAAATGCCCGTATTGGCGGCGCGCAGGATGAATCGTCCCGTTTCGATGGCGCGCGCCCGGGATGCCTGGAAATGCTGCCATGCCGCCGGGCTTGTGCCGTACCAGGCGTCATTGGTCACGACCACGAGCACGTCGGCGCCGGCGCGCACGCGCTGCCGGGCTTCTTCCGGAAAGATGGACTCATAGCAGATCAGCACGCCGTAGCGGCCATGCCGCCCTTTGAGCAGGCCGTCATCAGATCCCGGCATGAAATCGCCAATATCCGGAACGAGCTTGCGCATCCAGGGCAGCCAGGACGGTACATACTCCCCGAAGGGGACCAGATGATGCTTGGCCACGAACGCGGGTGTCGCCTCTTGTCCGAGCAGGAACAGCCCGTTCTGCACGGCGCGCGACCCGTCATCGATGCGTCGAACCCCCCCGATCAGCAGGTCGCCGTTCACGGCGGACGCCAGTGCGTGAAGCCGCTGCCTCCAGGCCTGCGAGCGCTCCCAGAAGAACGGGACGGAGGCCTCCGGCCAGATGATGGTGTCGGCGGGCATGGCATGCCGGCTCAGCTCGAACAGGCGTGACATCTGGAACGAGATCGTGCGTGCATCCCATTTTTGATCCTGGGCAATGTCGGGCTGGATCAGGGCGGCCTTCTTGATCGGGCCGTCCGGCAGGGCCGGAGAAGGCGAAAGAAAGGCCAGCCCTGTCCAGAAGGCGGCCATGAGCAGACCAGCCAGGCGTTTCTCCGTGAAAAGCGCGCCGGCGCCGCAAAGGCCGAGAAGCAGCACGCAGGCCCCATAGACGCCCAGCACCGAAAGCCATCCCGCCGCGGGGGTGTCCAGCAGCAGGTTGCCCAGTGCCGTCCAGGGAAGCCCGGTGAACAGGTGCCCGCGCAGCCATTCCTCGCAGACCCCGAAGAGGGGAAAGACCAGGGAGAATTCCATGCTGTCGCGGCTTGCGCGCACGCTGGCCCATGCCCAGACGGCGGGAAACAGCGCCAGGACGGCTCCGGTCAGCATGACGCAGAGCCATGCCAGCATGACGGGGACATGGCCATAGGTTTCGAAGGTGTCAGCCAGCCACCAGGCACCGGTTCCGAACCAGCCCAGGCCGAAGAACCAGCCGAGCCTGAAGGGCGAGACGCGCCGGATGAGCAGAAGGGCCCATGCGCCCAGGGCCAGCAGCGCAAGAATCTTGAGGTCCGTGGGCGAGAAGGCCCAGGGCATCAGCGATCCGAGTGCAAAGGCGGCAAGGGCGGGCCATGTGCGGGGAAGAAAACCGGCCAGGCGCTGCATGGGCCCGGGTTTGCTTGCGACGGGACTAGCTCGCCGGGGAAACACGCACTTTCAGGATGCGCCGGGCATCGGATTCGAGAATCACGAAATTCAGTCCCGCGATATCGATGCATTCCCCGCGTCGCGGAATGCGGCCGGCATGCGTCGTGACCAGCCCGGCCACCGTGTCATAGTCTCCCTCGGGAAGGGTCGTGTCGAGGGCCTCGGCCAGATCCTCGACGAGCATGCGCCCGGAAACGATCAGGCTTCCATCGTCCTGTTCAATGCAGGTGAATTCCGAAGGATTGCGGGGCTCCTCGATCTCCCCCACGATTTCGGTCAGAAGATCCGACAAGGTGACGAGCCCGGCTGTTCCGCCGTATTCATCGTGAACGACGGCAATGTGCACCGATTCCCGTTTCATTTCCGTCAGCAGGCCGGAAACCTTCTCCAGCTCGGAAACGCTCAGGCATCGCCGGACGTAATCCTTCAGTGGGCCCGTTCCGCCCCTGGCGTGCCAGGCAACGAGGTCTGTCGCATGGATGGCCCCCACGATATGGTCGATATCCCCTTCCATGACGGGAAGGCGGTTCACGCCGGCATCCAGCATCGTGCGCTCGACTTCCGAAAAGTCGGCATCGATGGAGACGGCATGGATTTCGGACCGGGGGACCATGACCTCGCGCACCCTGGTTTCATGGAATTCGATCATGCGTTCCAGCATGTTGCGCTGCTCGTCGGAACGAATGGCCTCGGCGCGCCGGATGATTTCCAGCAGTTCCTCGACCGTCTTTCCCGGTCTGAGCCAGTGAATGAGACGCTCCCGCCATTGGGACAGCCATGAAAGCCAGCCGGACATCATTGCTCCTGCTGCCGCCAGGTGTCATAGGGATCGTGCAGCCCCAGTCCGGCCATGATGGACCTTTCCTTCATCTGCATGCGCCGGCGCTCCTCCGGCTCGGCGTGGTCGAAACCGATCAGGTGCAGGGTGGCATGCACGAGCAGATGCTGCAGATGGGCTTCCAGGTCCAGCCCGAGCCTGCCGGCTTCGACGGCGATGAATGGATAGGCCAGCGCGATGTCACCCAGGTATTCATCCGTCGAGTATATCGGCCCCGGCTGCATGGGAAAGGAAATCACGTCGGTGACGGCATCGTTGTTCCGCCATTGGCGGTTCAGGACGCGCATGGTTTCGTCGGACACGATGCGGATGGTCAATGACGCCCGTTCGGGATGCGCCAGACCGGCCTCCTTCAGGGTTGCCCGAACCACGGCTGCAAGGCGTTCGCGTTCGGGCCACTCCTGGTCCGGAACGTCCGGATCAACTTGCCAGTCCATCATGGACGGGGCTCTTCCAGGCGTGCCTCATAGGCGCGGACGATGCTTTCAACGAGACGATGGCGAACGACATCGCGGGAGCTCAGCCGGCAAATGGCGATATCCTGCACCCCATCGAGCACCTGAAGCGCATGGGACAGGCCGCTGGCGCTGGCCTTCGGAAGGTCAATCTGGGTGACATCCCCGGTCACGACCATTTTGGAGCCGAAGCCAAGCCGGGTCAGAAACATTTTCATTTGCTCGCGCGTCGTGTTCTGGGCCTCGTCCAGGATGATGAAGGCGTCGTTCAATGTTCTTCCGCGCATGAAGGCCAGGGGAGCGATTTCGATATGTCCTGCGTCCAGCAGGGCGTTCATGCGGTCGACACCGAGCATGTCGGCCAGGGCATCGAAAAGGGGGCGAAGGTATGGGTCGACCTTCTGCTGCATGTCTCCGGGCAGAAAACCGAGGCGCTCGCCAGCCTCCACGGCGGGACGCGTGAGCATGATGCGCTCGACCTGATGTTGCAGCAGCGCGGCCACGGCGCTGGCCACGGCCAGGTATGTCTTGCCGGAGCCTGCCGGTCCGACGGCGAGGGTGAGCGTGTGCTTGGCCATCATCTCCAGATAACGGCGCTGGTTTCGGGTCTTGCCGGACACGCGCCGGCGGCCGGCATGCAGCACGATCTCGTGCCTTTCCTGTTCCTCGTCGTGATCGCGCAACATGCCTTCGACCGTGGTTCTTGAAAGTTCGCCGGGGGCGACGGCCAGACGGCGCATGACGCGGGCGGCCTCCTCGGCGCGGTCCCCCTCGATGGTCCAGTGCCCGGGGCTGCCAAGGAAGCGGACATCGAAATAATCCGCGACCTGCTTGAGGACATAGTTGTCCGCGCCGCAAAGGCGGCGAAGCGAGCCCGTGTCCATGTTTTCCAGATGCAGGACGGTCTTTACCATGGATGCCAAGCCAGCGTCATGACCTGATGACGAGTTCGCCCCTGAGCGACTGTCCATAGGCCTCGGTGATGCGCACGGGCATGATCTGTCCGATCTGTCGGGTGCGCCCGCGGAAATGGACGATCTTGAAATCGGGCGTACGTCCCTGCATGTCCCCTTCCTTGCGCCCCTTGCCCTCCACGAGCACGTTCTCGACCCTGCCGACCTTTCTTGCCAGGGCCGCCCGGGTCTGCTCCTTCATCAGGGAAAGAAGGGCCTGCAGCCGCTCGTCCTTGACATGTTCAGGCACGTCGTCCTCCGCGTGGGCGGCCGGGGTGCCGGGCCTGGGCGAGTATTTGAAGCAGAAGGCGGAGTCAAAGCCGACCTGCCGCACGAGATCCAGGGTTTGCTCGAAATCCTCATCCGTTTCGCCGGGATAGCCGACGATGAAGTCTGAGGAAAGGGCGATGTCCGGACAGTGGCTGCGCAATTTTTCGACAATGCGAAAGTAGGTTTCCCTGTCGTGCCCCCTGTGCATGGCGCGCAGCAGCCGGTCCGAACCCGTCTGCACGGGCAGGTGGAGATAGGGCATCAGCTCGGGAATGGAGCCAAAGGCCTCGCAGAGGCCATCGGTCATCTCCATCGGATGACTGGTCGTGAAGCGGAGACGCTTGAGGCCGTCCAGCTCGGCCACGGCTTCCAGAAGCATGGTGAAATCCCACTCCTCGCCGCTGGCATCCTCGGCCCGGTAGGCGTTGACATTCTGGCCGAGCAGCGTGATTTCCGGGATGCCCGCTTCGAGCAGTTGCCGGCATTCGCGCAGCACATCCTCGGGCGAGCGCGAAATCTCCGGCCCCCGGGTATACGGGACGACGCAGAACGTGCAGAACTTGTCGCATCCCTCCATGATGGTCACAAAGGCCGAGACGCCCTCTGCATGTGGCTTGGGCAGATGATCGAACTTTTCGATCTCGGGCATGTCGATGTTCGTCAGGCGAATGCGTTCGCGACGAACCTGATGGATCATTTCAGGCAGGCGATGGTAGGTCTGCGGGCCGAACACGATGTCCACGAAGGGCGCCCGCTTCTGGATGCGCTCGCCTTCCTGTTGTGCTACGCAACCGCCGACCCCGATGATGATGTCCGGTCGTTCCAGCTTGAGCTTGCGCCAGCGGCCCAGCTCCGAGTAAACCTTTTCCTCGGCCTTTTCACGGACCGAGCAGGTGTTCATCAGGATCACGTCGGCCTTTTCCGGCGCATCGACAAGCCTGAGGCCGTAGGCTTCCTGCATGATATCCACGATGCGGCCCGAATCGTATTCATTCATCTGGCAGCCGTAGGTTTTCAGATACAGGGTATCGATGGACCGTCGGGTTTTCTGAGTGTTCAACATCGGACCGCGAAATTTAGCCTGTGTCCCGAGGAAAGTCATGCCCGTGTCCGGGATATGCGGCGCGGGCGGCGCGGATTCAGCCGCTTGCTTCATCCGGCGGGTCGCCGGCTTCGTGTCGCTTCGGCGCAGTGGGTCGCCAATTCATCAGGTATCTGGTTTGGGCCGATCCCACGGCAGCAGCCTCACCATCTCATCCAGAAAACGCTCCCGTCGCGTCTTTTGGCGCTTGTTCTCATATTTCGCGCCTCGGCTAGGCCCAACAACGCTCTCGGGACCGATTGATACATCCGACGCGATTGGGTTTCCAGAGGTTCCTTAGATGTTTTGAACAATGAAACCGAAAATTTTTGCATCTTCTTCGTTCATACGAAGATAAATGGGCTTCCCCGAAGACTTGTACAATACCGCGCCATCAGAATGAAGTTCGATTCGGAGAATATTTCCGTGGCCCATGTTAAAAGTGCCGCAGGGTCCAATGAAGATGATTCTTTGATTGGTGAGAAAAAGCTCTCCCGATGTCTGTGAATCAAGGGTTCGCCTCGTGAATTTGATAGGGAGGAGTGCGAGTATCCCTTTGGAACTCCCAAGATAAATGGTTCCGGTCGCATTTTTTGGAGCGAGCCACTCAGCTTCGCATTTGAAGAAACATTTCTCACCATGAGCCAGGCTAATCCCTCTCGGTCGGAAAGGAACAATATCTAGCTTCTTGCCTTTTCCAGTAGCCATTTCTGGTGAAGGCGAAAGATCTTGGATGATTTGTCGAGTTCAAAGGGTATGCCCTTCTCCTTCGCGATGGTTTCCAAGGTTTGGATGTCACTGTCGCGGATCGGTTTTCCTCTGGATGCCCTGGCAGCCACTTTCCAGACTTTCAGGAATGGAATCATTTCGTCGCTATAAAGTGAGTCCCCGAACGTAACAAGCCATTTCGGGATCCTTCTGGCAATGAAGAACATGCATATGCAAGAACAAAGAATGAAGAAATGTAGTATCATGACCACAAAAGCTATTGGTCCTTTGGGGATGATGGCGAGAGAAAAGGACAGGCTAAAATAAGCTAAGACCCAAGCTAAGACCCAGCTTCGCGGTTTGGCTTGAATCAATATCTTCCATATCTTTGTCCAAATCGACTTCGAAATGTTCGAGGATTGTCGAGGAGGATGCACGTCAGTCGATTTTCTGGACTTGCGTGGTTCTCTGGATACGTTTGCATTTTCTCTTGCGGAGGGTTGTGTTGGTTGTGCGGCAATGCGCTGCGCATCCTTCGCCCTCTCCTGTTCGACTATGCGCCCATCATTATCAAACAACGTCTGGTGCGGGGCATTGACTTGCGACAGGTATGTCTTCAATGCTTGGAACAAGCGCTCGTAAAGTTTCTTTTTCTTTGCTATGAACAGGAAAGCAAGGTCGTTTTCCCTGTAGGTGCACAGGTGGGATCCGGAATGGCATGTCCGGGCCTGTTCCATCTTTTTCAGCACGCTTTTTTCATGATGATGCCTGTTTCGTGGTAAGTGCTGGTAAATCATCAGCACGGACGAGTCGTTCATGGATTCAAGTAGTCTTGAAAGCTCCTCATTTAGGAGATATTTGTCTCTTCCTATCTTCTTCTGATAGGCCAGTGAGCCGGTTTCCAGGCCCGTGTCCGGATCGATGAAGATGAGACTGTTCTCTTTCGACAAAAACGGCAAGAACTTTTGCCAGTAAGCATCCCTGTTTTCTTCCGTGAACCATGTAGAGTCAACAGGCTCAACGGTGTGATAATTTTCAACCAAAGGAGAGAGCCAAGACTCCCAGTGCCTCAGGCTTTTTGAATGACGAGTTTCTATGAATTTCAGGAGATTATGGTCGCGCCCATTTCCTGGAATGGGTTTCTTTTGTCCCTCTCCATCAACACGATGCCGAGTCAGCATGGGAATGAAAATATAGTTCCTGAATCGCAGTGTCTTTAGAAGATGCGTGATGAGGTCGTATTTGAAGTAGTCTCTGTCATCTCCGAAGTATTTGAGCTGCACCATGCGAAGTTCCCTCCAGCCAATT
>WFOK01000046.1 GCA_015488115.1 Mariprofundaceae bacterium | reverse complement strand
CAGGAGATGATGAAGCTGTACAAGAAGCACAAGGTCAATCCCATGGGGGGATGCCTGCCCATCCTGATCCAGATTCCGGTGTTCTTTGCGCTATACAAGGTCTTGCTGATTTCCATCGAAATGCGTCAGGCTCCGTTCATTGGCTGGATCCAGGACCTGTCCGTTCAGGATCCCTATTTCGTGCTTCCGGTGCTCATGGGCGTTTCCATGCTCATCCAGCAGAAGCTCAATCCCCAGCCCAGCGATCCCATGCAGGCCAAGGTCATGCAGTTTCTGCCGTTCATGTTCATTGCTCTGTTCCTGTTCTTCCCCGCTGGTCTCGTCCTTTACTGGCTGGTGAACAACATCCTGTCCATCCTGCAGCAATGGTATGTCCTGAAGGTGAAGCAGGCCCTGTAGGAGTCGGGATGCCGTCCACGATTGCCGCACTGGCCACGGCCCCGGGGCGAAGCGGCATCGGGGTCATTCGCATTTCGGGCGAACGCGCCCTGCCGGTTGCCCGGTCCCTGTGCCGGAGAAGGGAAGGGTTTCCGCCGCGCATGGCCGTGCTGAGCCCATGGTATGACGAGGCCCGTGAGGTGCTGGATACGGGGCTGGTGCTGTACTTTCCCGCGCCGCATTCCTATACCGGTGAGGATGTCGTGGAGCTGCACGGTCATGGCAGCCCCGTCATGCTGCGCGCCGTGCTGAATCGGCTTTACGCCCTTGGGTGCCGTCCCGCGCAGCCCGGGGAGTTCACGCGTCGGGCCGTGCTCAATGGAAAGATGAACCTGGCGCAGGCCGAAGCCGTCGCCGCTTGCATTGACGCGGCCACGGTCCGCGCGGGCAAGCAGGCGCAACTGCATCTTGCCGGGGCCTTCGGACGCAAGCTCGAATCCATCATGGATCATCTGACCGGACATGTCGCCCATCTCGAGGCCTGCCTGGATTTTTCCGATGATGATCTGCCGGAGCTGGATATCCCGGGTCTTCGGGAGAGGCTGGACCGGGATGTATGCGATCCCATTCGCAGGCTGGTGCAATCGGCGTCCTTCGGCATGCGCCTTTTCGATGGGGCATCCATTGCCATCATCGGCGCACCGAATGTTGGAAAGTCCAGCCTGTTGAATGCGCTTTCGGGCATCGACAGGGCCATCGTGAGCGATCTGCCCGGCACGACGCGCGATGTCCTCGAGGTCGATTTCGAGATCGAGGGGATCCCAGTTCGGCTCGCTGACACGGCCGGGCTCCGGGAAACCATGGACAGCATCGAGCGGGAAGGCATCCGCAGGGCGAAAGAAGCCGCTGAAACGGCGGATGTCGTCGTGTTTGTTGCTGACGCCACGCGGCCGGATACCTGGCCCGTGCCGGAGGAGGCAGACATGTGCCTGATGAACAAGGCGGACCTGAGCCCGGATGCCTCATGGCCGGAAGGCTTCCTTTCCATCAGCGCCAGGACGGGTCAGGGGCTGGACCGCTTCCGGAGCGAACTGGCGGCCCGCATCGTGGATCTCGACCTGTCCGGCGAAGATCTGTTCGTGACCAGTGAGCGCCATCGCTTTCTGCTGGCCAGGGCCCTGGCCGAGCTGGAGCAGGGCATGGAGCGACTGGACGGGGAGAGCCTGGATCTGGTGGCCGCGCACTGGCGTCAGGCTTATGACGCCCTGGCCGAGATTCTCGGCTTTGGCGATGTCGAATCGATCCTGGACAGGATCTTTTCGCGTTTCTGCATCGGAAAATAGCTTTTTGCCTTGAATTTCGGCTTCCGCTCGCCAGAATGAACGACCCGAAAAGCAAAGTGTCTGTTCAAAGGAGGTGGGGGCGTGTCCGTCAAGCATCCAGTCATTTCAATCACCGGCTCTTCCGGCGCCGGCACAAGCACGGCCAAGGTTGCCCTGGAGCACATCTTTCGCCGGGAGAAGGTCTCTCCGGCGATTGTCGAAGGGGATTGTTTTCATCGCTACGACCGTTACGAGTTCCGCGAGAAGGCCAAGGAATACGCTGCCCAGGGGAAGCGCCTGAGCCATTTTTCGGACGAGGCCAATCTTTTTGATAAAATCGCCGAATTATTCAAGAGTTACGGTGAAACCGGGAGGGGGATGGCCCGGACCTATGTGCACGACGACGAAGAGGCCAAGCTTTATGGCGTCGAGCCTGGCCGTTTCACGCCCTGGCGTGAAATCGGAGAGGGCTCCGATCTCCTGTTTTATGAGGGCCTTCACGGCGGCATCGAGGAGGTTCGGCCCTATGTGGATCTCCTGGTGGGCATCGTTCCGGTCGTGAACCTGGAATGGATCCAGAAGATCCACCGGGACACGGCCATGCGCGGTTATTCCCAGGAGGCCGTCGTTGAGAACATTCTGAGCCGGATGCATGACTATGTGCACTTCATCACGCCCCAGTTCACCTATACGGACATCAATTTCCAGCGCGTGCCGCTGGTGGACACGTCCAACCCGTTCATCGCCAGGGACGTGCCCACGCCGGATGAGAGCGTTGTGGTCATCCGTGTGCGTCAGCCCCAGAAGTTCGGTATCGACTTCCCGTGGCTGCTGGCCATGCTCCATGACTCCTTCATGACACGTCGCAACACGATCTGCGTGCCCGCAGGCAAGATGATGCTGGCCATGGAACTGATCCTTGCGCCCATCATTCACGACATGATGGAAAAGGCCAGGAAGGCTCGGGGAAGCTAAGTCCTTTTATCGACGGGATTTTTCTGAAAGGGAGCCGCTTGCGGCTCCCTTTTGTTTGTGCATCCCGCTCTTGCTGATACGATTTGCCGCCATGAAAGCGGATGCCATGTTTCACGTGAAACACCCGGATGTCGTCGACGTGCTGGTCATCGGGGCCGGCCATGCGGGCGCGGAGTGTGCATGGGCGGCAGCCCGGCGCGGCGCCCGCGTGCGCCTGCTGACGCAGAACCTTGATACCATCGCCAAGATGTCCTGCAACCCGGCCATCGGCGGCATCGGCAAGGGGCATCTGGTGCGGGAAATCGACGCCCTGAACGGCATCATGCCGCGAGCCGCAGACGCCTCGGCCCTGCAGTACCGCGTGCTCAACCGGCGCAAGGGGCCGGCGGTGCGCGCGACGCGGGCCCAGTGCGACCGGCGCCTGTATCAGATGCATGTCCGCCATCTTCTTGATGCCCATCCGAACATCGGTCTGCATCAGGCCACGGCCCGGCAGCTCGTGTTCGACGGGGATCAGGTCGTCGGGGTCGTCGATGAGCTCGGCATGCTGCACCAGGCCAGGGCTGTTGTGCTGACGACCGGAACCTTCCTGGGCGGCCTGATTCATATCGGAGAAAGCAAGTTCCCCGCCGGGCGCTTCGGGGATGCAGCCGTGGATTCGCTGACCGACGAGCTCTACCACCGCGAGTTCCGGCTTGGCCGCCTGAAGACCGGCACCCCGCCCCGACTCGATCGCCGGTCCATCCGGTGGGACGAGCTCGAGTCACAGCCAGGCGACCCGGATGCCTGGCCTTTCAGCATGCAAGTGTCCTCGTTGCCGCGTGATCAACTGGCTTGCGCAGTGACGCGGACCAACGAGCGAACGCATGAGATCATCCGCGAGAACCTGCACAGATCGCCCATGTATTCGGGCGAGATTCGGAGTACGGGTCCCAGGTATTGTCCGAGCATCGAGGACAAGGTCGTCCGCTTTCCGGAGAAAAGCGGACACCAGATCTTTCTTGAACCGGAAGGGCGGGATCATGAGGAGATCTATCCCAACGGCGTGTCCACATCCCTGCCGCTGGATGTGCAATGGGCCTTCATACGCTCCATCGAGGGCCTTGAGCAGGCGCGGATCATCCGTCCGGGCTACGCCATCGAATATGATTATGTCGATCCGACCGAACTGCAGCCAAGCCTGGAAACGAAGAAGATCAGGGGCCTGTTTCATGCCGGCCAGATCAATGGCACGACGGGTTACGAGGAAGCGGCCGCGCAAGGCCTGCTGGCCGGCATCAATGCGGCGGCCCGCGCACTGGATCTGGAAAGCTGGGTTCCCGACAGATCCGAGGCCTATCTGGGCGTCATGGTTGATGACCTGGTGACGCGCGGGGTCATGGAGCCGTACAGGATGTTCACCTCGCGTGCCGAGTTTCGCCTGCATCTGCGCGAGGACAATGCCGAAATGCGGCTCGGGGAGCATGCCATCAGGCTCGACCTGTATGACGAGGAACGCATCCGGTGGCACGAGCGGCGCAGGGAAAGGATTGAACGGGCCATGCACGAGGTCCGAACGGCCTTCGTGGGCACGGGCGCCGGCTGGCGCGAGCGGCTGGCCGCCCTGGGCCTGCCCGTGCCGCCCCAGGGGATGCCGCTGGCGTCCTATTATCACCGCCCCGATGTCAGGTCCGACAAGGTGCTGCAATTGATCGATGGCGCGGCCTCACTGGAGCCGAGGGAACGGGCGAGCTTGTTGGCCATGATTCATTACGAGGGCTACCTGGACAAGCAGCAGCAGGACATTGAACGGTTCCGAAAGCTTGAAGGGCACCGCATCCCGGAACATTTCGATTTTGCCTCGGTTCAGGGGCTGAGCATCGAATGCAGGCAGCGGCTGAGCGAGTGCCGGCCGCGCACCCTGGGCCAGGCGGCACGAATTCCAGGCGTGACGCCGGCCGCAATCAGCTCCCTGATGCTGCACCTGCATGGTGAACGGGCTTGATCGAAAGATATTGCAGGGAAATCCTGCGTTTCAGGAAGGCCCTGAACCTCACGGCCGCAACGGATGTCGAGGGGCTGATGCAGGGTTTTGTGAGGCCGTCGCTGGCCATGAGCGCCCTGCTGCCACGGGATGGGCGGCTGCTGGATGTCGGCAGCGGCATGGGCATACCGGGTATCCCCCTGTTGCTTGCGCAGCCGGGCCTGCATGGATTGCTGGTGGAGCGCAGGAAGAAGCGCGCCGAATTCCTGCGCCATGTTGTCCGTACGCTCGCCCTGGATGCCGAGGTGTTTGACGATGACATCCGGAAGCTTGCACCGCTTGAGGCTGATGTGCTGGTCGCACGGGCCGTTGCCGAGCAGGGGTGGCTGCTGGACGTGTGCGCGCGCCATGTGAAGGACTCGGGCAGGGCCGTGCTGATCGTTCCCCGCCAGTCATCCATTGCCCGGGTTCCCGGCTGGCGCCATGCGGGGGATCAGCAGGCGGATGCCGGTGGTGTGCGGCTGTGCATCCGCTGTTATCGGCGGGAGTCCGTGGACAGGGAGGTTTCACGTGAAACATGAGCAACTGGGTCCGGTCATCGCCGTAGCCAATCAGAAAGGGGGCGTCGGCAAGACCACAAGCAGCGTGAACCTGGCGGCGTCTCTGGCGGCCCTGGATCAGCGTGTGCTGCTGCTGGATCTCGATCCACAGGGCAATGCGAGCTCGGGCCTGGGCATGGACAAGCGCGAGGTCGAGGCGGGCCTGTACCATGTGCTCGTTGAAGGGCTTCCATTGCAGGAAGCCATCGTCGAGACCGCCTTCGAGGGGCTTTTCCTGGTTCCGGCGAGCATGGATCTGGCCGGCGCCGAAGTCGAACTGGTCGACAAGGCACAGCGCGAGCACCGTCTGCACGGCGCCTTTCAGGGCTTTCCCGGACCAGCCTATGATTTCGTCATCATCGATTGCCCGCCCGCCTTGAATCTGTTGACCGTGAACGCGCTGACGGCCGCTGACCGGGTGCTGATCACGCTGCAGACGGAGTTCTACGCGCTCGAGGGCCTCACGCAGTTGCTGGAGACGATTCGTCGCATTCGAAAAAGCCTGAACCCCCGGCTGAACATCGACGGCATCCTGCTGACCATGGTCGATCGACGGAACAAACTTGCGGTCCAGGTCGAGAACGAGGTGCGGGAATATTTTGGATCGCAGGTCTACGAGCAGGTCATTCCGCGCAATGTGCGCCTGTCGGAGGCGCCCAGCTTCGGCGTGCCGGTCATGCACCACGACATCCGATCGAAGGGGGCACAGGCTTACCTGGCCGCGGCCCGCGAGCTCATGCAGCGCCATGCCCTGTTCCTTGCACATGAGGAGGTCCCACGATGAGCCAACAGAAGCAGAAACGAGGATTGGGCAGAGGGCTCAGTGCCCTGCTGGCCGATGAGCCCAGCAGGGAGGTGCTCGATCAGGCCTCGAACATCCCCGTGTCCAAGATTGTTCCCAACCGGTTTCAGCCCAGGACACGTTTCGATCATGCCGAGCTTCACCAGTTGACCGCATCGGTGCGTCGCGAGGGTGTGCTGATGCCGATCCTGGTGCGTCCGACCGGGGATGGGGGATATGAACTGATCGCCGGGGAACGGCGCTGGCGGGCGGCGCAGGCCGCCGGCCTGCTCGAGATTCCGGCCGTGGTCAGGGAGGTGGATGACCTGCAGGCGCTTGAGCTGGCCATCATCGAAAATGAGCAGCGCGATGATCTGACGGCCATCGAATCCGCCCGGGCCTACAAGCGCATGATGGATGAATTCGGCTGCACACAGCAGCAGGTGGCCGAACGCATCGGGGTTTCACGGGTGCATGTCAGCAACACGATCCGCCTGCTGCAGCTTCCGGAGACCGTGCAGGAGATGATAGAAAAACGAGAGATGACCATGGGTCAGGCCCGTCCCCTGGTGGGCCTTGAGCGCCGTCGTGCCGAGTTCCTGGCCCGTGAGTGCGTGGCGCGGGGCTGGAGTGCAAGGCAGATGGAGCGCGAGGCAAAACGAGCGGCCGCGGCCGCTGCCAGCCCGGCGCAGCAGGAACAGGATGCCGATGTCAGGGCGCTTCAGGAAGAGCTAGAGAGAAAGCTTGGCCTGCCCGTGCAATTGATCTTTCGCCGCAACGGCTCGGGCGAGTTGCGCATCCGCTACACGAGTCCGCGTGAACTCGAGGGCGTGTTGCGCAAGCTGCGGAGTTGAGCATGCTGGTCGAGGGACGGGCCTGCCGTGCCATTGAATGGGACGCGACGAACGGTTGCGTTTGCTGGATTGATCAGCGCCTGCTGCCCTTTCGCTTCGAGAGGAGGGCCACGAAAGACCCGGAGGATCTGGCCAGGGCCATAGAAACGATGGCCGTCCGCGGGGCGCCGACCATCGGCGCGACGGCCGCATACGGCCTGGCGCTGGCATGGATTGTTGATCCATGTCGCTTTGCCGATCACTGGTTGCCTCGGTTTCGCGGCACCCGTCCCACGGCCGTGAATCTGTTCCACGCCTGCGATGTCATGGAGCGGGCGGTCGCCGAGGGATTGCGCGGCAGGCGACTGATCGAGCTGGCCGAGGATTATGCGGAACGGGAGGTCAGGGCCAACCGCAGGATCGGAGAGTTCATGGCCGAATGCCTTGCCAGGGGCAGGCGGCGCATCCTGACCCACTGCAATGCCGGCTGGCTGGCCGCCGTGGATTGGGGCACGGCGACGGCCGGGATCTATGCCCTGCACCGCCAGGGCGAACGTCCGCATGTCTGGGTGGACGAGACGCGGCCGCGATTGCAGGGCGCGCGCCTGACGGCTTGGGAGATGCTTCAGGAAGGCGTGTCCTGCACGCTGCTGGCCGACGGCGCCGCCGCCTGGATGATGGCCAGGGGGGAAGTCGATGCCATTGTCGTCGGGGCTGACCGCATCGCGCGCAACGGCGATGTG
Organism: Mariprofundaceae bacterium; assembly: GCA_015488115.1. Taxonomy (GTDB): domain Bacteria; phylum Pseudomonadota; class Zetaproteobacteria; order Mariprofundales; family Mariprofundaceae; genus J005. Next base: position 8,407 of record WFOK01000046.1, on the reverse strand, counting down.
GCCAACAAGATCGGCACCTATGCCCTGAGCCTGGCCGCCAGGGAGCATGGCATACCGATGTATGTGGCTGCTCCTTCCAGCACGTTTGACATGAGCCTGGAAAGCGGTCGCGCCATTCCGATCGAGGAGCGCGGCGCGGAGGAACTGCTGGAGGCCGAGGGCATGGATGAGAGCGGTGCCTTTCGCCGCGTGCGGTTGGCCGCGGAAGGGGTCGATGCCTGCAACCCGGCCTTTGACGTGACGCCATTCCAGAACATATCGGCGATCATTTCCGAGCAGGGCATCTTCACCCCGGAGCGTTGACGGCTTCTCTAACGGTGTCCCTTCCACTGGACCAGGATCAGGCCGATGACGCCGATCGTGATACAGGAATCGGCGATGTTGAAGGCGGGCCAGTGATATTCCCTGCCGGCGAAGTTTACATAAATATCAATGAAATCAACAACATATCCGAGTTGAATGCGGTCCCAGATGTTGCCGACGGCGCCGGCGAGCACCAGGGTCAGCAGCCATGAGGTCCATGCCTTCTGCCGTCTTTCCCGCCACCACCAGACCAACAGCGCCAGGGCAATGCCCATGGTCAGGCCGAGCAGCAGGCCGGTGCGCCATGCATGTCCCCAGTCGGCCAGCATGGAGAATGCAACGCCGAAATTGTGTGCCTTGACCAGATTGAAAAGGCCCGGGATCACGGTCTGGTGCCAGAAGGGCCCCTGCTGCTCGATCCATCCTTTGCTGATCTGATCGGCGGCGATCAGGAACGACAGGAGCGCAAGCTGGCTCCAGGTCCGGTGCTTGATGTTCATGGATGCAAGCCTAGCCCGGGTTTTTCATGATGACCATGCGCCGGGATTTGAAATGCCCAAACACATAAAGGGCTTGCATCGGCATGGACGCATGACTTGGAGATGGAGATCCTGCATTTCGCGGTGCCTGGCTTGTCTGCGCGGGTCGGATGCACGCCTTTGGCCGCGAACCTGAGCTTCCTGCTGCATGCGCCGCGTCACAGGAGCATCGCGATGGCGACATAATGGGATGCGGCGCCGGCGATGACGAACAGGTGCCAGACGCCGTGCGCCCATGGCCAGCGCTCATCCCGCACGAAGAAAATCACGCCCGCGCTGTACAGAAGGCCACCGGCGACCAGCCAGCCCATCGTGGCATGGTCCAGCGCGTGAGAAAGCGGTCGGATGGCGACAAGGATGAGCCATCCCATGGCAAGATACAGCAGCAGTTGCTTGTGGCGCGCGCCTTTCCGGTGGAACACGTCGAGCAGAAGGCCGAGCAGGGCAAGCCCCCAGATGATGCCGAACAGGCTCCAGCCCCAGGCGCCCCCGAGGGCGAGCAGACAGAAGGGGGTGTAGCTGCCGGCTATCATCAGATAGATCGAGATGTGATCCAGCTTCTGCCAGCGTCCATGCTCCGAATGATGGCTGAGGCCATGATGAAGGCTCGAGGCCACGAACAGCAGCACGAGCATGAGCCCGTAGATGCCCGTGGCCGCGTATTCGACGGCCCGATCCGACAGCATGAGCAGCCAGATGCCGCCGGCTATGGCCGGCGCCACCATGATCAGGTGGCTGAGCATGTTGAAGCGGTGGCCGGTCGGCCCCTTCAGCCGACAACCACCTCGAAGCATCGACGACACAGCTTGTCGTGCACGGGATGCCTGGCATCCGCCGGTTGGGCGATGTTCCAGCAGCGGGGGCACTTGCATCCCTGGGCGGCATGCACTTCCAGTTCCGGTCCGGGTTCGACGCGGGACACGATCAGAAGCTGTTCGAAGCTTTCCCCGACGGCCTCGGCAAAGCCAGGATCGAGGCCAGGGACGACGACATGCGCCTCCATGGAAGAGCCGATGCGCTTGTCCTTCTTGGCCTCATCCAGCTTGGCATTGACCTGCTCCCTCATCTCGAAGAAGCGCGACCAGGCCTCCTCATCGATGGCCACTGCCGGCGTGTCCGCAAGGGTTTCGAGATGGATGTCGCCGGCTTCCGCTGCCGCGAAATGTTCCCAGGCCTCGTCCGCCGTGAACGGAATGATCGGCGCGATCAGACGGATGAGCGTGTTCGCGAGATCATGCAGCGTGGATTGCGCGGAGCGGCGACGGTGGCTGTCCCTGGCGTCGCAGTAGAGCCTGTCCTTGAGCACGTCCAGATAGAATCCGCCAAGGTCCACGGTGCAGAAGTGATGGATTTCCTGATGGATGCGATGGAACTGGTAGTTTTCGTAGGCCTCGCGCACCCGGCTGCCGAGCCTGCCGAGACGATGCATGGCCCAGCGGTCCAGGGGCTTGCGCCTGTCCACGGGCAGGCCGTGCAGCGCGGGATCGAAATCGGCCAGGTTGCCGAGCAGGAACCGGATCGTGTTTCGAATGCGCCGGTAGGATTCGGCCAGCTGTTTCAGAATGGTGTCGGAAATGCGGATGTCGCCGGAATAATCCGAGGCGGCCACCCACAGGCGCAGAATGTCCGCGCCCATCTGTTCGATGATCTTCTGCGGCGCGATGACATTGCCGCGCGACTTGGACATCTTGTTGCCCTGCTGGTCGACGACGAAGCCATGGGTCAGCACGCCCCTGAACGGCGCCCTGCCGCGCGTGCCCACGGATTCGAGCAGCGAGGACTGGAACCAGCCGCGATGCTGGTCGGAGCCTTCCAGGTACAGGTCGGCCGGGCTCTGCAGCTCCTGGCGCCGTTCCAGCACGCATGCATGCGTGCTGCCGGAATCGAACCATACATCGAGGATGTCGGTCTCCTTGACGAAGCTCGTGCCGCCACAGTCCGGACAGCGGCTTTCCGGTGGCAGAAAGTCGGCTGCATCCCGCGCAAACCACACATCGGCCCCATGCCGTTCCACGGCCTGGGCGATGCTCTCGAAGACGTCCTCGTTCATGACGCCGGATGAGCCGCAGTCCCCGCAGCTGATGATGGCAATGGGCACGCCCCAGTTCCGCTGGCGCGATACGCACCAGTCGGGCCTGTTTTCCACCATGGAGCGGATGCGGTTCTCGCCCCAGTCGGGCATCCAGCGCGTGTCCGCGATGGCCCGCAAGGCCTTGCTGCGCAGCTCATTGGCCTCCATGGAGATGAACCACTGGGGCGTGGCGCGGAAGATCAGGGGCTTGTGGCAGCGCCAGCAATGCGGATAGGCATGCCTGATGCTGGCCCGGTTCAGCAGCGCCCCGCAGCCGCGCAGGTGCTCGATAATCTCCTCGTTGGCCTGAAGGATATGCCGTCCCTCGACGATGGGGGTGCCCGGCTTGAAGACGCCCCGGTCGTCAACGGGGTTGTAGGCGGGCAGGCCGTAGCGCGTCCCGATCTCGTAGTCCTCCTGACCATGCCCCGGGGCCGTGTGCACGCAGCCGGTGCCCGCGTCCAGGGTCACATGATCGCCCACGAGCACGGGGGCGTCCTGGTCAAGGTAGGGATGGCGGAAACGGCGATGCTCGAGCTTGCTGCCCGCGAACCTGGCGATGACCTCGCCCCGGGCCCTGATGGCCTGCATGACGTCCTCGCGCAGCTCCTCGGCCACGATCAGGATCTCGCCCTCCTCGAGGTTGTCGTTGTCATCGGCGTCCGTGATGCGAACGGCCGCATATTCGATGTCTGGCCCGACCGCGATGGCCAGATTGGCGGGAATGGTCCAGGGCGTCGTCGTCCAGATGACCATGGAAACGCGAGCGTCCAGGGCCGGATCGAGATCGGCAAGGCTTTCGCCTGCGGCAAACTTGACGTAGATGGAATGCGAGGTGTGCTCCTCGTATTCGACTTCGGCCTCGGCCAGGGCCGTCGAGCAGGAGGTGCACCAGTGCACGGGCTTGGCGCCCTTGTAGAGGCCTCCATTCAGGAAGAAGCGGCCTAGCTCGCGGATCGTGTCCGCCTCGAAGCGGAAGTCCATCGTGATGTAGGGGCGCTCCCAGTCGCCCAGGACGCCCAGTCGCTTGAACTCCTCGCGCTGGATGTCGATCTGCTCGGCCGCATAGGCCCGGCAGGCCGAGCGGAACTCGGCATCATCGACGTCGGTCATGCCTTTTTTCTTGAACGCCTCTTCCACCTTGAGCTCGATGGGGAGACCATGGCAGTCCCATCCCGGGACATAGGGGGCGTCGTAGCCCATCATGGTTCTGCTGCGGACGATGATGTCCTTGAGCACCTTGTTGACCGCGTGTCCGATGTGAATGTTGCCGTTCGCATAGGGGGGTCCATCATGCAGGATGAACTTTTCCCGGCCGGCCCTGGCCTTGCGGATGGCCGCATAGAGGTTTCTTTCCTGCCAGCGCTCCAGGCGCCCGGGTTCGTTGCGGGGAAGGTTGCCGCGCATCGGAAAGTCCGTTTTCGGCAGAAAAATGGTTTGGCGGTAATCGAAGGCTTCTTTGTCGGACACCGTCTGCTCCCGTGTTCAGTTTGGCTGCCGAAGCATAGGGAAAAATCGGATCGCCGTCATGGATGCGGCCGCGATCCGGGGCCGGCATGCTCGGCATCCCAGCGTTCGAGAATGAGACGGGCGATGCGACAGTCCTCCCGGATCTGGCGGGCGAGGGCCTCGGCGCTGGAATAGGCCCTGTCCTCGCGGACGCGTTCGATGAAGGTCACGCTAAGGCGCTTTCGGTAGAGATCGGGCTGGTCGTCGAAAACATGCGTTTCCAGCACCAGCGTCCGGCCCCCGAATGTCGGCCTGAATCCCAGGTAGGCGGCTCCGTTCCATGTCCGCTCCCTGGTCGCGGCCTTGACCGCATAGATGCCGACGGGCGGATGCGCGAGATCCTTGATGTTGAGGTTGGCCGTCGGGAAGCCCAGCTTCTGTCCGCGCTTGTCGCCATGGCCGACATGACCGGAGATGCTGTAGGGCCGGCCCAGCAGCTTTTCAGCCAGCCGGAAATCGGCCGCTTCTATGGCCGAGCGCACTCGGCTCGAGGACACGATGGCGCCTTCGAGCTCGAAGGCCTGGGCGATGCTGACGGTGAAGCCCAGATCGTCTCCCATGCGTCGCAGCAGGCGGGCGTCGCCGCGGCGGTCATGGCCGAAGGCGAAATCGTAGCCGGCATGGATGTGCCGGAATCCCAGGGTCGCATGAAGCTGGCGGATGAAGGTTTCGGCCGTCCAGCTCGCCAGTTGGGGCGTGAAATGCAGCAGGAGGGTGGCGTCCAGGCCGCAGCGGGCGAGCAGTTCGAGCCGTTCGTGCAGATGGCACAGCCGCCTTGGTGCCTCGTCGGGAAAGAGCACGGCCCTCGGATGCGGTTCGAAGGTCACGGCAATGGCCGGCCCGCGGACCTCCAGGGCATGGCCGCGGGTCTCGGCGATGATCTGCTCATGTCCGAGATGCACGCCGTCGAAGTTGCCTACGGTGACGGCGCCGCCACGCCAGGAGGGCGGCACGGGCTGCCAGGAGCGGAAGATTTTCATGCGCGGAACGCTAACCGAGTTTTGGATTCAGCGCATCGGTACGGATTTTTCCGGCCAGTTGCATTCGCCGGCGATCGGGCAGGAAGCGCATTTCGGCTTGCGGGCCGTGCAGACGTAGCGTCCGTGGAGCACCAGCCAGTGATGCGCATGGCGCAGGTATTCCTTCGGAATGACGCGCATGAGCCCTTCTTCCACCTGTCTCGGCGTTTTCCCCGGCGCCAGGCCCGTCCGGTTGGCCACGCGGAAGATATGGGTGTCGACGGCTACCGTGGGCTTGCCATGCAGCACATTGAGCACCACGTTGGCCGTCTTGCGGCCAACCCCCGGCAGCGCCTCCAGATCCTTCCTGTTGTCGGGCACCTTTCCGCCGTGTTCCTGCACCAACTTCCTGCAGGTGGCGATGATGTTCCTGGCCTTGCTGTTGTACAGGCCAAGCGTGGCGATGTGCCGCTTCAGCCCTTCCTCGCCCAGTTCCAGCATGGCCTCGGGCGTGTTGGCCACGGCAAACAGTCCCCGGGTCGCCTTGTTGACCCCGACATCGGTTGATTGCGCAGACAGGATGACGGCCACGAGCAGCTCAAACGGCGTGGAATAATTCAGCTCCGTTTTCGGTTCGGGATCGATGGCGGCAAGATGCTCGAACAGCCGCCGGACCTGGGCGCGGCTCAAGGGCTTAGCCGGATGGCTCATTGACTTCCCGGATCGTCATGCGCACCTCGCGATCGACGATGTCCCCATTGGGGGCAATGGCCTTTTCCACGATGACGATGGAGTCCTTCTCGATCCGGACCACCTTGCCGCCGTGCTGACCGATGCGGCTGCCGGGCCGGACGACATAGCCCTTGCCCGTGGTGTCCTCCACCATGGCCACCTGCCTGTTGCCCATGCGATAGATGGCGACGAGCTTCAGCGCCGAGAGATCGAAGGCCTCCAGGGGCTCCTTGGGGCGGTCGCTTTCGGTCAGGGCCTTGCGCTTTTCGGCCAGGCGCTGCCGGACGAGCTCGAGGTAGGACTGGAACGGATCCCGCAAGTGCTCGAAATCGATCTCCGGAGCCTTGGCCATGTGCTCCCTGGCCCCTCCGGCCACGATGCCTTCCGCGTCCGGCGCTGCCTGGGCGACCGTGGCCGCAAGCAAGCCAAGCGTGATGATGCCATAGAATCGCTTGCGCATGATCATGGCAAGGCTAGGGAAACGGCGCGGGAAAGTCACGATGCCAGCCATGGCCTGGTGCGCCAGAGAAGCCGAATGGGTTCGTCGAAGCGGAAACCGATGCGATAGCGGTGCAGGCGCTCGATGGGCACCCATCGATGGTCGATCTCCTCCCCCAGGCGGATATCCGCATTCCCGGGCAGGAAGCCGTAGTACAGATGCTGCCGGACCCGGGTGTCCGGGGGATCGTGCCGCCAATAGCAGAGCCAGGGCCGCAGACGGGTGACCAGGCCGATTTCCTCGCGCATTTCCCTTTCCATGGCCTGATCGGGTGTTTCCCCGGGACGAACATGCCCGCCGACGAGCGTCCAGTGGGCCGGGAACGCGATATCCGGCCTGTCCTCGCGCAGAAGCAGCAGGATGCGCCGGCGCTCGTCAAGCAGGATCGCGGCGACGCCGATGACCGTCGTTGGCGGTTTCATGTCCCGATTGTGGCCGCCTCGTTCCGATTCGCCAACGGCCGGTTCGCATTCCGGTCGTTCATGGCCTACACTGTTGACAGGACGCGCGGAGGGGCGGCATGGCGAATGAAGGAAACCAGACGCCGGCCATCGGCGGCGGCCTGTTGGTGGTGCTGGCCGTTCTCGCGGGATTGCTGCTCGGAGAGAACGCCCCCATCGCCAGCCTGCGGCCGCTCGGCCATCCGGGGCATCCGGCGGTATCGGAACAGGCCGGCGTGCCGGCCAGGCTGTGGCAGGATCCGTTCGCGGCCGTGCTGGGCGCGGGGGCCGTGCAATCGTCCCCGGCGCTTTCCCTGCGCATCGACGGCCGGCAGATGCGGATCGGGAGCGCCGGTCGGAAGGCCGCGGACTTTTCGGCCTTGTTCCGGGATGTGGCGCTGGCGGGCGGGCAGCCGGCCATCGAGGTGCTGGCCGTCATGCTGCCGACGAGCATGTACGGCGCCCAGGTGGAATGGCGGCTGCGCATGCGCTATGCGGTGTTGACGGCGCTGGCCGTCGAGAACCGCATGCCGGCGGATGCCGAGCATCTGCGCTTTTTGCAGCCGCGTGTGGCGGGGCTGCCCCGGGTGTTGCCGTATGAATGGCATGTTCCCCGCTCCGGCGCGCATGCGCCGGTCTTGCTGTTGTGGCTGGATCAGTCCGCGTTCGCCCGTCAGCCATGGCATGGGCTTGCCATGCTGCGCCGTCATGTGGAGCAGGGGCTGCCCGCAGGGCGGGCTGCCCTGCATTGGACACTGCTTGGTCCGGCGGATTCGACGACATTGCAGGCCATGGCGCGCGAGGCCGTGCATGAGCGTGACTGGCGGGCGCTTGCGGGACTGCGCGTGTATTCGCCGTTTGCGACGATCAGTGAGTCCCAGCTCAATGCATCGCTGACGGGCGGTTTCCGCGACCGACTGCGTCGACATGGTATCCGCTTTGTGCGCACGATTGCCGATGACGGCCTCATGGTGCGATTGCTCGTGGAGGAATTGCGCATGCGCGGCATCGAGCCGGCATGCGATGCCGGAGACTCGCTGGCTTGCGCCGAGCATATCGTGCTGATTTCCGAGTTTGACACCCGTTACGGGCGCGCGCTGCCGGAGGCCTTTGTCGAGGCGGCCGGCGGTCCGGGCGGCCAGATCCATGTTTATCATTACCTGCGCGGTATCGACGGGCGCCTGCCCGATGACGATCGGCACGAGAAGGAGGGCGATGGGATCGAGCGCCCGAACGGCCGCAGCCAGGCCGACTATCTGAGGCGACTGGCTACGGATCTGCAGGCGCTGGACCGGCAGATCCGCGCGCATCATCCGCTGGCGTTTCGCTCCGGCATCCGCGCCATCGGCATTCTG
>WFOK01000045.1 GCA_015488115.1 Mariprofundaceae bacterium | reverse complement strand
TATGTTTTGGGCATCGACTGATGAGAATTTGGGCAGCACATGGGCAACCATGGCCGAATGAGGCGACAAAATGGTCATGCAAAACTTGGCACGGCATGTGCTAGGGAAGGGACATGACCCGAGAACCAAGGGAAACCATGAAAAAAGGAGAGCACATCATGAAAAGGAAGATAAGAGCATCCATGCTGGCAGGCATGCTTGCGCTGGGCCTGGGCGCAGGCACGGCCATGGCAGACGAGCCATCCATCGGCGGGGATATTGGCGTCTACAGCCAGTATGTCTGGCGCGGCGTGGCCAGCAGCAGCAGCAAGGCCGCGGTCCAGGGGGATCTGTCCGTGAGCTATGGCGGCTTTTCCGCAGGCATGTGGTTTTCCAATGCCTATCCGTCTCCGGAACCGCAGTTTGCCGGCAAGGATGTCGTCGAGTTCGACTGGACGCTGGATTATTCCGGCTCGATCGGCGATTCGGGCATTGGCTATTCGATCGGCGGCATCTATTACACCTATCTGTACGATGCACATTCGAACTTTGTCGAGACCTATCTCGGCCTTTCCTATGATGCCGTGGTTTCACCCTCGGTGACCGTCTATTACACGGCCAAGGGCACGCAAAGCGGCTTCTACAAGACCGGCGATGTCTGGGTGGATGTGGGCCTGGCCACGCAACTGGCCGGTTTCGATCTCTCGGCCACGGGATCGTTCGTGAACTGGAAGCAGGATCGCATCAAGCGCCCGGTCGTTGCCGGCGTGGACACCTACAAGAACGGCTTTGCACTCGTTGCCTTGGGTGTCAGCAAGGATCTCAGCCTTGGCGATGTCACGATCACGCCCTCGCTCATGGTCACGATTCCGACAATCTCGCGCTCGGCTGACGGACAGCGCTATATCTATGGCACGCCGGTCAAGACCGAGTTCATCGGCGGCGTGAACGTGGCCTACTGAGCATACGGTTTTCGATCCCCCTGATCGAAAAGGGAGAAGGGGGGCGGCGGCACCCGTCCCCCCGATCTTCCACCAAGGTTTGTCCATGCAATGCAGAAAAACCCGGAAGAAGGAGAAGCATTATGAAAATGATCACGGCCATCATCAAGCCCTTCAAGCTCGATGATGTCAAGGAAGCCCTGGCCGGGCTCGGTATCACCGGCCTGACCGTGACCGAGGTGCGCGGTTACGGTCGCCAGAAGGGGCACACCGAGCTCTACCGCGGCGCGGAGTATCAGGTCGATTTCATCCCGAAAACCGAGATCACGACGGTCGTTGCGGCCTCCGAGGCCGAGGCCGTCGTCGATGCGATCGCCCAGGCCGCACGCACCGGCAAGGTCGGCGATGGAAAGATTTTTGTTGTTGATGTCGAGCGCGTCGTGCGGATTCGCACCGGCGAAACCGACAGTGAAGCATTGTAAACGTTTTTGGAGGTAACAGATGAAATCGATGAAGACAAAAGGATTGTTCCTGATTCCGTTCATGGCAATGCCGCAGCTTGCCTGGGCGGAGGATACCCTGAATGCCGGCGATACGGCGTGGATGATCACGGCCACGGCGCTGGTGCTGCTCATGACGTTGCCGGGCCTGGCGCTGTTCTATGGCGGCATGGTGCGCAAGAAGAACGTGCTGTCGATGTGCATGCAGTCGATTGCGATTGCCTCGCTGATGAGCGTGCTGTGGGTCATATGCGGTTATTCGCTGGCCTTCGGCGAGGGAGGCGCGTTCATCGGTGACCTCTCCAAGGCCTTTTTCGCCGGCGTGACCGTGGATGCCCTGTCCGGATCCATCCCGGAGACGGTCTTCGCCACGTTCCAGATGACGTTCGCGATCATCACGCCCGTGCTGATCATCGGTGCCTTCGCCGAGCGCATGAAATTTTCGGCCGTGATGCTGTTCACGGCCATTTGGGTGCTCGCCGTCTATGCCCCGATCTGCCACTGGGTATGGGGTGGTGGCTTCCTCGGCGAGGCCGGCGCACTGGACTTTGCCGGCGGTACGGTTGTGCACATCAATGCCGGCGTGGCCGGGCTGGTCTGTGCCCTGGTGCTCGGCAAGCGTGTGGGGTATCCGAAGGAGCCGATCCTGCCGCATAACCTGACCCTGACCCTGATCGGTGCCTCGCTGCTTTGGGTGGGCTGGTTCGGCTTCAACGCCGGCTCGGAGCTTGCGGCCGACGGCACGGCCGGCATGGCCCTGCTGGTGACCCAGGTGGCCACGGCCATGGCCGTGCTCGCATGGACCTTTGCCGAATGGCTGGTCTACAAGAAGCCGAGTCTGCTCGGTGCCTGTTCGGGCGCCGTGGCCGGCCTGGTCGCAATCACGCCGGCCTCCGGCTTTGTCGGTCCGATCGGCGCACTGGCCATCGGCTTGGTGGCCGGGCTGCTCTGCTTCTGGGCCGTGGCCTCGCTGAAGCGCAAGCTGGGCTATGACGATTCGCTCGATGCATTCGGCGTGCATGGCGTGGGCGGCATCGTCGGTGCCCTGCTGACGGGTGTTTTCGTCTCCTCGGCCTTCGGCGGCGCCGGGCTCGCAGAGGGCATGAGCATCGGATCGCAGGTGCTGGTTCAGGCCGAGGCCGTGTTGGCAACCATCGTTTACGATGCGGCGGTCACGTTCGTAATCCTGAAGCTCATCGATGCCGTCATCGGACTGCGTGTGAGCCATGATGAAGAACGCGAGGGACTGGATATCACGCAGCATGGCGAGCAGGTCTACGAATGAGCTGCATGAGGCTTGCCGGCGCCATGGCATGATGTGAGATCCATGCATCATCCGGCATGATCATGCCGCGGCGACGGTATGCAATCAGGGGAGTTTCGGCTCCCCTGATTGCATATTTTTTGTGCATCAATGCACAATGATTGATCATTGCTACCGATCCGTGATGGAGAAAAACGGGGTCCCTGCATGGGACAAGGGTTGGCACGCTTCATGCTACATCATGCCGGACTTTTGCCCGGATGCATATCGGGAACAAAAAAACAGCAAAGGAGCGAGATAAGGTGAAACAGATAACCGCGATCATCAAGCCGTTCAAGCTTGATGATGTCAAGGATGCATTGCTGGAGATCGGCCTTGCGGGCATGACCGTGACCGAGGTCAAGGGGCATGGCCGTCAGAAGGGGCACACGGAGCTTTATCGCGGCGCCGAGTATGTCGTCGATTTCGTGCCCAAGGTCGAAATCCGGATCGTCGTGCCCAACGACCGCGTCGATGAGACCGTACAGGTCATCTGCGAGGCGGCGAAGACGGGCAAGGTCGGCGACGGGAAGGTGTTCGTCACGTCGGTGGAGCGGGTGGTGCGCATCCGCACGGGCGAGGAAGACCGGGACGCGCTGTCCTGAAATCATCGCCGGTAATTGCAGATAAGAACAAAACAAGATCAGGGGGAACAATACGATCATGAACACAGCAGGATATGATGTCTTTTTTCTGACCATGGGTGCCGCCATGGTCCTGGCCATGCATGCGGGCTTTGCCTTTCTGGAGGCGGGCACGGTGCGCAAGAAGAACCAGGTCAATGCGCTGGTGCGCGTGATCAGCGATTTCGGCTTTTCGACACTGGCCTATTTCTTTGTCGGCTTCTCGGTCGCCTATGGCATCTCGTTCTTTGCGCCGGTGTCCGAGCTGGCGGTCATCAACGACAAGGGCAACGGCTATGAACTCGTGCATTTCTTCTTTCTTCTGACCTTTGCGGCCGCCATTCCGGCCATCATCTCCGGCGGCATCACCGAGCGCGTGCGCTTCTGGCCGAACGCGCTGGCCACGCTGATCCTCGTCGGCCTGGTCTATCCGTTTTACGAGGGGCTGATCTGGGGTGGCAATTTCGGTTTCCAGGACTGGCTGGAATCGAGCTTCGGCGCCGGCTTCCATGACTTCGCCGGCTCGGTGGTCGTGCATGGCATGGGCGGCTTCTTGGCCCTGGGTGCGGTCGTGCTGCTTGGGGCGCGCAAGGGTCGTTACACGGCGGACGGCAAGATCAACGCGATCCTGCCCTCGAACATCCCGTATCTGGCCCTGGGATCATGGATCCTGTGCGTCGGCTGGTTCGGCTTCAATGTCATGAGCGCGGGCACGGCCGATGCGGCCTCCGGCCTAGTGGCCATCAATTCGCTGCTGGCCATGGTGGGCGGCATGGTGGCAGCCCTGATCGTCGGCCGCAATGATCCGGGCTTCGTGCACAACGGTGCCCTTGCAGGCCTCGTGGCCATTTGCGCCGGCTCCGACATCGTGCATCCGGCCGGGGCGCTGGTCATCGGCGCGGTGGGCGGCATCGGCTTTGTCATCGGTTTCCAGCTCATCCAGAACCGCCTGAAAATCGACGACGTGCTCGGAGTGGTGCCGTTGCATGGCGGCGCGGGCATCTGGGGCGGCATCGCGGCCGGCATCTTCGGTTCCGAGGCCCTGGGCGGCGCCGGTGGCGTGAGCTTCATGGCCCAGCTTGTCGGCACGCTCACCGGCCTGGCCATTGCCGTGATCGGCGGTTTTGTCGTCTACGGCGCCATCAAGGCGACCATGGGGCTGCGCCTGGATGAGGAGGATGAATTCCGCGGTGCGGACCTGTCCATCCACCAGATCAGCGCCTATCCGGAAGAGGACATGGCCCGGCATTGATCCGCCGGCGGATGCATCTCGAAGCGGGGCCAGCAGGCCCCGCTTTTTTTATGTCGTGGCGATGTGTTCCTCGATCATGCGGTGCCATGCCCGGATCATCCGATGGCACATTCTCAGGGCGCAGGGTGCATGTGCGGGTGTCAGGCGACGGATTGCGCGCACGCCTTTGATGCCCAGATGCGCGACCTCGTCCTCGCATTCGTGCAGCCAGAGGTCGATGATGCGGGCCTCGACCTCCAGATGGAACTGCAGCCCGTACTGACCGGGTGCCAACCGGAAGGCCTGATGAGGCACCTCAGGGTGCGTGGCCAGCAGCGTGGCCCGCTCCGGCAGCGTGAAGGTTTCGCCATGCCACTGGAACACGTGCATGCCGTCCCGGGGCCAGTCACGGAACAGTGGATCGCTGGCCGCCTGCGCTGTGGGGTAAACAGGATACCAGCCCAGCTCGCGCACGGGCGATGGTCCGATGCATGCGCCGGCGGCCCGGGCCATGATCTGGGCACCCAGGCACACGCCGAACATCGGCGTGCCGCGCTCCAGCTGGGCGGCCGTCCAGGCCAGCTCGCGTTTCAGCCAGGGCAAGTCATCATTGGCTGACATCGGCCCACCCATGATGACCGCCGCATCGCAGCAGGCAGGCAGTTGCTGGTGTTTCGGATCGATGATGCGCGTGCGCGCCCCTGCCTGCTCCAGCACCTCGGCGATGGCCGCGGCCGGCTCCTGGGGAAGGTGTTCGACGATGACGACGTTCATGGGCCGGAAAAGCAGAAGCCCTCGGGAATGACCGTGACCCCCGAGGCGCTGACATGAAAATGCTTGCGATCCTCGGCTGCATCAAAGCCGATGCGGGCGCCGGGCGGGATATGCACATGCTTGTCCACGATGCAGCGCCTCAGCCGTGCCCGCCTGCCGACATGCACGTCATCGAACAGGATGCAGCCCTCGATGTCGGCACCTGGCTCGACATGCACGAGGTAGAACAGGATCGAGTCACGCACATGGGCGCCCGTGATGATGCTGCCGCTGCCCAGAATCGTGTTTTCCAGACGCTCGGGCAGGCCGTCCTCGGCCGGCCCCGTTCGGCAGGGCGGAACGGGCCGGTGGTAGGAGCGCACGGGCCAGTCGTGCTGGTACAGGTTCAGGGGCGGACTCGGGCGCAGCAGATCCATGTTGGCCTCGTAATAGGCGTCGATGGTGCCGACATCGCGCCAGTAGCCGTCCGGCGCGACGCGACCCTGGGCCTCGTGCCCGAATTCGTAGGTGTGCACATGGCCACGGCTGATCCAGTCGGGCAGCAGATCGCGGCCGAAATCATGGCTGGATGCCTGGTTTTCGTGATCGGCGCGCAGGCGCTTGATCAGCGCGTCGCGCTCGAACACGTAAATGCCCATCGAGGCCAGGCAATGCCCGGGATCATCGTGCATCGGCATCGGGCGGCGTGGCTTTTCCCGGAATGCGATGGCCCGTCCCTGGTCATCCCGGCACACGATGCCGAATGCGCTTCCCTGGGCAAGCGGCAGGCGCTTGCAGGCGATCGTGGCCTCGGCGCCGGATGCGCGATGGGCGCGGATCATGGCCGCATAATCCATGCGATAGATGTGATCGCCCGAGAGCACAAGGATCTCATCGGCAGGCAGCCGTTCGATGATGGAAAGGTTCTGGTAGACCGCATCGGCCGTGCCTGCATACCATTGGCTGCCGACCTGCATCTGGGCCGGAATGGCCGTGATGAACTCGCCGATTTCCGGCGCATAGACCGACCAGGCGTCGCGCAGGTGCTTGAGCAGGGAATGGGACTTGTACTGCGTGAGCACGAGCACGCGGCGGATCTGGGAATGCAGGCAGTTGGACAGCGTGAAGTCGATGATGCGGTACTTGCCGCCGAAGGGAACGGCTGGCTTGCTCCGGTTGGCCGTCAGCGGATACAGCCGCGAGCCCTCGCCGCCGGCCAGGATGATCGCCAGAACGCGCTCCATCATGCGATCATGTTAGCCCGCGCGATAAAAAATGCCAGTCGCCCCCCTTGGCGACGGGCCATCGTCGCGCTACATTGGATGCATGGACAGCAAGGTCAGTGCCTATCTGCGTCATGTGGCCCGTGGCAGGCATGGCTCGAGGCATTTGAGCATGGACGAGGCGCGGGATGCGATGAGGAGGCTCTTGCATGCGGATGCCGACCCGCTGCAGCTTGGTGCGTTCCTGATCGCCGAGCGCATGAAGGGTGAGGCGGCGGCCGAGCTTGCGGGCTTCGTGTTGGCCGTGCGCGACATGATGTCCGGCTGGGGCATGCATGCCGGACCCGAACACGCCGTCGATCTTCCATGCTATGCGGGCAAGCGGCGCGCCTTGCCCGTGCATCTGCTGGCGGCCGTGCATGCAGCCAGGCAGGGGATACCGGTCTGCGTCCATGGCGTGGCCGACATCGAGGGGCGGCTGTCGGCCTGGCAGGCCCTCGAGGCCCTCGGCGTGCGCAGAGCGCGGGACCTCGGGCAGGCGGCCGCCATCCTTGCTGACGCATGCATCGTCTATGTGGATCTGTCGGATATTGCGCCCGCGCTGTTTCGCCTGTATGGGCTACGCAAGCGTCTTGGCGTGCGCACCTGCGCCCATACGCTTGCGCGACTGCTCAATCCGCTGGGCTGTCCCGGCCAGCTCAATGGCGTGTTTCATCCGCCCTATGTGGCGAAAATGATCGAGGCCAACGTCCTGCTCGGCCAGCCGCGCTCGCTGGTGTTCATGGGGGCCGAGGGCGAGCCCGAACTGCATGCCGCCCGGCAAAAGCTCGTGGCTTCGCAGACGGGCGAGCGGGTGAGTGCCTGGCGCTATGCCCCGGCCGATGTCGATGCCTATCCGCGCGACAGCGTCGATGCCGGGACATTGCGCAAGCGGCTTGAGGCGGCCTATCATGGGCAACTGGATGCACGCGAGCAGGCCGTCTTCCAGCGCATGACGGAGGCGCTGGCCTGGGCGAGCCGGGGCATCGCGCCGCCCGGCTGGGTGGCATCCACTGCAAGCAAGGAGGAGTGAACATGACTGCAAGGGTTCTGGTGCCGTTTGCCACGGGCGTGGAGGAGATCGAGTTCGTCACGGTCGTGGATGTGTTGCGTCGCGCGGGCATCGATGTGTGCGCGGCCTCGCTGGATGGCAAGACCGTGACCGGACGTTCGGGCTTGCGCATGCTGCCCGACCGGGGGCTCGATGAGGTGCTCGACGAGGACTGGGACATGATCGTGCTGCCGGGCGGCCTGCCCAATGCACACCTGCTGCGCGACGACGAGCGCATCAAGCGTCTGGTCGAGCGCCTGCGCAGCCAGGACAAGACCATCGCGGCCATCTGCGCGGCGCCGACCGCGCTGGCGGCCTATGGGCTCACGGCCGGCCGCCGGGTCACGTCCTATCCGAGCTGCAGGCAGGAGATGGAGGCGCTTGAGCCATCCTCGGTGTATGTGGACGAGGCCGTCGTGGAGGATGGCTGCCTGCTGACCAGCCGCGGACCGGGCACGGCGCTCGCGTTTGCCCTGCGGCTGGTGGCCCGGTTGTGCGGCGAGGAGAGGGCGGCCGTCCTGCGCGAGGAAATCGTCGCTGGATGAGCAGCCATCCGGGCAGTGCATGATTCCCAGGCGGCCGGTGGGCCGCTAGCCCGGATGTTTCATGTGATCGCGGATGGATGGCGCGGGATGAGCGAGGTCGGGGTGCGCATGCAGGCAAGAATGTCGCTATGGTTCGCAGCCCAAGGCGTGCATCCGGCCCGCACAGACAAGCCAGGCGCCGCGAAATGCAGGGGGTCTATCTTCAGAATGCGACCATGCCGCATGTAACCCCTTTTTGGGTTTCGACATTTCTAAATCCCGGGCTAGCCTTCCGCCCATGCGCTTGTCCAGTGAATTCCGCAAACAATTCTCGCAGCACGAGCTGCGCACGTTCGGACGCAAGAACGGCTTCGTGACCGCAGGCCAGGAGGCCAGGCTGAAGCGATGGCTGCCGCGCATCGGCCTGCCGCGCGACATGCGCCTGGCCGAGGCCGGCCTGGATGCGGACCGGCCCGTGGTCATGGAGATCGGTTTCGGCAACGGGGATTTCCTCGTGCACCTGGCCCGCAGCCATCCCGATTGGCAATTGCTTGGCGTGGAGATCTACCTGCCGGGCGTGGCCAAGGCCGTGGCCCGCCTGGAGGATGCCGGCGTCATCGAGCGCGTGCGGATCTCGCAGTTGCCCGCGCAATATGTGCTGGCGCAACAGGTGGATGAAAACCAGTTGCATGGCATCTACATCAACCATCCCGACCCGTGGCCGAAAAAGCGCCATCACAAGCGTCGGCTGAT
>WFOK01000044.1 GCA_015488115.1 Mariprofundaceae bacterium | reverse complement strand
CCTAAAGTGCGCCCGCTTTTGGAGGTATCAGTCATGGCCAAACGTTGCGAAATTTGTGGAAAGGGTCCCATGGCAGGAAACAATGTCAGCCATGCGCACAATGTGACCCGTCGCCGCTTTCTGCCAAACCTGAAGCAGGTCCGCGCCATTGTGAATGGCCAGGTCAGCAGAATCAGGGTTTGCACACGCTGCCTGCGTTCCGGCAAGGTGCAAAAAGCGGTCTGATTTCGTCCTTTCTATCGACCCGAAGCAAGGGGGCGCCATGGCGCCCCCTTGTGCTTTAGCAAACAAGGTGACCCCTCAATCGCCGTGAAAATCCGCCATGTCCGCATCGGAAAGCCCGAAATGATGCCCGATCTCATGCATGAGAACCTCGCGGATAACATCCGGCAGCGCCCTGTTCTCCTCCCGCCCATGACGGATGATGGCATCCATGTAAAGATGGATGACGTCGGGAAGCTGACCCGTGTAGCCTGACCCACGGTTCGTCAAAGGCTCGCCCTGATAGAGCCCCAGCAATTCGTCCGATGCCTGCAGACCCAATGCTTCGCGTTCCTCCGCCGCTGCCTCCCGTTCGACGATGATCACCACATTCCGCAACGCCTCACGAAAGCGCATGGGCAGGCACTCAAGTTGTTCCTGTGCCATGCGTTGAAACTGTTCCGGCGAGATCTCCAGCGGCGGACTCTTCATGTCAACAACGCCTCTCCACACACCAGGTCGCGCGGACGCTAAGCCACGGCTGATGACGATGGTCGCTTGTATAAAGACCAATCGGCGCTTTCATGCGCCATGCATGAAACCGGAAACATGCATTGACGACCCTGCATCCAGCATATTCCCCTCTTCCTGCGCGCTGTGCTTATGATTAAAAAAGGACATGAAGCATGCTCCGATGCTGGCAAGGCTCCTTTTCAGCGCAAGCGGACCACGAGATCAATCTCCACCCTGGCCTGCAACGGCAAGCCCGCAACCTGCACGGTCGATCGGGCCGGACGATGCGAACCCAGCCATTCGGCGTAAATCGCATTGACCTCAGCAAAATCGCCCATGTCCGTGAGATAAATGGTGGCCTTGACAATATCCTTCGGCGTGCAACCCGCCGCGTCCAGCACGGCATGCAGATTCTTCAACACCTGTCTGGCCTGTGTCCCGACATCCGAACCAACGAGGCTGCCTGTCTCCGGATCAAGACCAATCTGCCCGGAGGTGTACAGCATGCCATCACACGCCATGGCCTGACTGTATGGCCCCACGGCCGCAGGCGCCCTGTCGGAATGAACAGGTTTCATCATGAATCCTCCTTCACATGCACTTTTCTTCCGCTGAAAATGCCACGCAGAGTCTGTCCGATCGCCCGTGATACACCACCCTCATCGGTCTGTCCCTGCAGGCCGACGCGATTGCGCCGCGACACCCTCACCACGCCTGGAACGCCCCTGAGACTTCGGAGCAGATCGGCCAGATGCTTGCGGTTCTCGACACTGACAAGAAAGATGAGCTCGGTGGTGGAGCCTGGCCGCTGGTGAAGTTTCAGATCCTCAATGCTGGAGGACTGTTCGGCAATGCACTGGGTGACCTTGGCAAGCATGCCCCGCTCGTTGCGGGTCAACACCTCTATGCCCGTCAGGAACATCTTGCCCTTTTCCCCCTCCCAATGAACCTCAAGCCAATCCTTCTCCCGTCCTTTCCTGATTTCGGGACATTTGCGGTGGTGCAGAATCATGCCGTGACCGCGCCTGAATTGTCCCAGTACCGGATCGCCGGGAATCGGATGGCAGCATGTGGCCGCATGCATGAGGGTCTTTTCAAGCCCACGGATATTGAAGGCCTTCCATTCGCTCCTCTGAACCACTTCCAACAGCCTGTGAATGGGTAAGTCGCCCCGGCCGAGTTTCTCCATCAGGTCTTCAGGCGACCGGCAATTGAGGGCCTTGCACATCGAAACGGGAACATCGCTGCGCCCAAGGACATCCCTCAGGAACTTGCGGCCAATGCGCATGCTGACCTCGCGCTCCTGGCGGCGGAACCACTGGCGTATCGCATGCCTGGCCTTCGGCGTTTTCACATACTGAAGCCACTGCCGGCTTGGCGTCTGCTCCGGACTGACCATGATCTCGATCTGGTCACCATTGCGCAAGCGTTGCTGGAAATCGGCAACCTCGCCATTGATGCGCACACCGATGCAATGATGCCCAAGCTCGGTGTGAACGGCGTAGGCGAAATCCAGCGGGCGCGACCCTCGTGGCAGCGCAAAGATGTCCCCATCGCGGCTGAAGACATAAACTTCCTGGACGAACAGGTCCAAGCGCATGTTTTCCAAGAATTCGCTGGGGTCTTCCGATTCCTGGATGAGATCCATCAGACGCTTCAGCCATTTGAAGCTTTCCCGGTCCCGGGCATCGGCATCCTGACTCTTGTACAGCCAATGTGCCGCCACGCCTTCCTCGGCATATGAATGCATGGCCTGGGTTCTGATCTGGATCTCGATACGGAAGTTCTCCGGCCCGATCACGGTCGTATGCAGCGATTGGTAGCCATTGGGCTTGGGCAAGGCAATGTAGTCCTTGAAGCGACCGGGCACTGGCCGATACAGACCATGCACCAGACCCAGCGCCTGATAGCAGGAGGGAATGTCATCGACAATGATGCGGAAGGCCACCAAGTCATAGATCTCATCAAAATTAACGTGCTTCCGCTGCATTTTCTGGTAAATGCTGTACAGGTGCTTCATGCGCCCCTGCACCTTGGCCTTCATGCCCTGCCGGCTCAGGGCTTCCTGGATCAGGCTTTCAAGATGCTCACGTGTCCTGTGCAGCTCATCCAGACGATCCTCCATCTTAGAGGCGATTGCCCTGTATGCCTCGGGATCAATATGCAGAAAAGCCAAGTCCTCCATTTCCTGCTTGATCCAATGCATGCCAAGCCTGTGGGCCAGCGGTGAATAGATGTGCAGGGTTTCCTCTGAAATACGACGGCGCTTGTCTTCCCGAAGAAAGCCGAGCGTTCGCATGTTGTGTAGCCGATCGGCAAGCTTGATGATGAGCACGCGCACATCCCTAGCCGTGGCCATCAGCATCTTGCGAAAGTTTTCGGCCTGCTTGTGTTCGGATGAATTGAAACGAATCTGGCCAACCTTGGTCACCCCGTCGACGAGGCGGGCAACCTCATCACCAAAACGCGAAGCCACCTCTTCCAGGGTGACCGATGTATCCTCCACGGTATCGTGCAGGATTGCCGCAATGATGCTGGCCTCATCCATGCCTATGCTGGCGAGGATGCCCGCAACGGCCAGCGGATGAACGATGTAGGGATCACCAGAGGAGCGAAGCTGTCCCGCATGGGCATGTGCAGCAAAGACATAAGCCTGATTGATGCGGTCGATGTCGGCCTTGGCCGAATATGAGGCTACGCGCTCCGTAATTTCAAAGATGCGGCTCACGGCAGGCGAATAACCCGGTCGACACGTGCGTGAGCCACAAGACGTCAGGCTGCTTCTTGCTCGTCCACAGTCTCGGCCAACCGCTGACGCTCAAGCTCCTCGAGTTCATGAAGCCGCTCCCAGGTGATCTCACCAGCACCGATCTCGCGCAGGGCGTGAACCGTGGGCTTGTCACCCTCATCCTTCCCAAGACGGGGGAATCCACGCAACAGCTGGCGGGCGCGCTTGGCAGCCAATAGGACCATTTCAAAACGATTGGGATAGTGGCGAATGCAATCTTCAACTGTTACGCGAGCCATAGAACCTCCATGCAATATCAGGAGCAACGATAGTCCACCACGCCAAAAAGGCAACACCATACGATGGCTTCATGCTGACCTGTAAATCCGGAGCAACTGCTGCAAGGCCTCGTCGAAATCATCATTCACGATCTGGTAGGCTGCCTCATGCGCATGGGCCATCTCGGCCTCGGCAGCGGCAAGCCTTCGTTCGATCGTTGTCTTGTCATCCTGTCCCCTGGCGACGAGTCTCTGCCTTAGGGCATCCAGTGACGGCGGCAGAATGAAAATGCGAATCGCTTCGGGAAGCCGCTTGGCCACCTGGGCCGCCCCCTGCCAGTCAATCTCGAGCAGAACATCCCTTCCCGCCGCCAGCATGGACTGCACATCGCGCTTCCTGGTTCCGTAGAGATGCCCATGAACCTCCGCCCATTCAAGGAACTCGCCTCTTGCCCTCTGCCGTTCGAATTCATCCCGGGTGAGAAAATGATACTCACGCCCATCCCTCTCGCCCGGTCGGGGGGGACGCGTGGTCGCCGATACCGCGAGATAAAGGTTCGGGCTTCGCTCAAGCAGGGCCGAGCACAGGCTGGACTTGCCGGCTCCAGATGGGCCGGAGACGATCAGCAACTTGCCGCTCATGCCTTCATCCCCGTCAAGGCTTCATATTTGCTTCTCAGTTGCTCCCTGCTTTCCTGAAAGCCTGGATTAACGGGAATGCAGTCGACCGGACACACTAGCTGGCACTGGGGAACATCAAAGTGACCCACGCACTCCGTGCAGCGCATGGGATCAATCTCATAGATGTCTTCACCTTCGTAAATGGCCTCGTTCGGGCATTCCGGCTCGCAAACCGCACAATTGATGCAATCATCCGTGATCATCAATGCCATTGCACACTCTCCTGCATATTTGCCCCAAGGCGGCCGCACACCCGCGCTCGGCCGGGATCACTTGCGGGCGCCACATCCGGCTTTCATACTGAGACCCATGAGCACGCATGAAGACAACACCCGGCTTGACGCGCAGCACTTTCCCATTCTTGCTGTCCTTTTCCCCGATGAACGAGCCTTCCTGGAGACCATGGCAAACCGTACGCATTATCTTCCGGGCGTTCCCATCATTCAAGAAGGTCAACGCCCGGAAACCCTTTTCCTTGTTCATGAAGGACTGCTCAAGGTCAACAAAAGGCATGGCGAACGCATCATTGAGGTGGGCTCCATCACGCCAGGCGATGTGTTCGGGGAGGCATCCATCCTTTACGGCAGTCCTGCAGGGGCAAGTGTCATCTCCATTGAACCCAGCGCACTCTACGAGATCCCTGGTGATGCCGTGCGGCGGATTCTAGACAACAACGGACGCTTTTTCAGGGCCCTCAGTCAACTGGCGGAACAACGCGTGGCGGCCAGTGCCCTGGCGGTCAGCCCCCTGTTTGCCGTCCTCCCCCAAGCTGTACGGGAAGTGATCCTCCACAATGGTCGCATTCTCTCCCTTGAGGCTGGAGAGAAGCTCTTTCAAGAGGGGCAACGAGAAGAGGGCGAAATGTACCTCGTATTGCAGGGCGAGGCCGAGATTTCAATCCCCCATCCTGAAGATGCCGAGCGAAAACTGGTGCTGGCCAAGGCGGGGCCGGGCGATGAAATCGGAGAGATTGCCCTGGTCTGCGACATGCCGCATGCCGCCACGGTCAGTGCAATTACCCCGCTGAAGCTTCTGACCATACGCAAGGAGTCCGTTCTGGCATGGAAGCGCCGCTACCCGGCATTTCGTGATGCCCTGTACCATTGCGTCGGAGACAAGTTGCAACGCTCCTATCGCTCACTGTCCGCGCTCGTGGGAGAAGAAAAGGCCCGGGCGTTGACCATGGACCACCTGCCCTCAAGGGAGGCCTGGAAAGCACTCTAGCCCGAATTTTTCACGATGACCATGCGCCGGGATGTGAAATGTCGAAACCCCAAAAGGGGTTGCACCGGCATGGACGCATGACTTGAAGATGGGGCCTGCATTTCACGGCATCTGGCCTGTCTGTGCGGGCCGGACGCGCACCTTTGGCTGCAAACCATGGCGACGGCCATACTGCTTGCCCACATGCACGCCCCGACCTCGCTCATCCGGCACCATCCATTCGCGATCACATTGAAAAATCCGGGCTAGTGCCTGGCAAACCAGACAATCGCCCAGCCGACAGCCACCGCAGCGATGCCGGCCAGTCTCAGCGTCGCCGGGGATGCATCCTGCATGCGGCGCATCATCTCGAGCATGGCCTGGGGGAAAAGAGCATACACGGCCCCCTCAAGGACCAGCACCAAGCCCAGGGCCGCCCACAAATCACGCATGCCCCCATCAGCCCCCGCTACTTGGACTGTTCAAAGAAATGGAAGAACTCGGAGCCCGGGGTGATGATCAACCGGGTCTGATCCACCAGAGAGGCGCGATAGGCATTCAACGAGCGAAGGAAAGCATAGAACTCCGGATCCAGCCTGTGCGCACTGGCATAGATGGCCGTCGCCTCGGCATCCGCCTGACCCCTGATGATCTGGGCATCACGATAGGCGTTGGCCAGGATGATCTTACGCTCCTTCTCCGCCTGGGCCCGGATTTCCTTGGCGGCCTCTTCACCTTCGGAGCGGTACTCCTTTGCGATCCGCTGACGCTCGGCCTTCATGCGCTGATAAACGGCATCGGAGTTCTCGGGAGGAAGATCCGCGCGCTTGATGCGCACGTCCTCGATATGGATGCCAAACGCCGCGACATCCTGCTCGGCTCGGTCCCGAATCTTGAGCATCAACTCGGCGCGCAGATTGGCATTCTCGCCCCCGGACACGATTTCGTGGAGCGTGTGCTGACCCAGCACTTCACGCACCTTTCCCCGCACCACGTCATCCATGCGGGCCATGACACCCCTCTGGTCCCTTGCCACCTGATAGACCTTGAGAGGATCAACGATCTTCCAGCGCGTGTAGTTATCAACAAGGATCGTTTTCTTGTCCTTCGTGATCACCTCGTTGACCGGCGCGTCGCTCTCCAGCAGACGACGATCAAACCTGCTGACGCTCTGCCACGGCAGCTTGAAATGCAAACCCGCCTCCTTGACAACCTTGACCGGATTGCCGAACTGAAGCACCAGGGTCTGCTCCCGCTGGTCCACGATGAAAGCGCTGCTGCCAACGAGGCCGATCAGCGCAATGACGACAATGGTCAACAGCATCTGTTTCGGTGTCATCACTTAACCTCCACTTTCCGCCGATCAAGCGGCAGATAGGGCAACACCTTGTCTGCCACGGAACGATCGACAATGATCTTGTCCATGCCGGCAAGCACTTCCTGCATCGTTTCAAGATACAGGCGCTTCCTCGTCACTTCCGGTGCCTTGCGATACTCTTTCAGCAGGTCCCTGAACCGCTGCGCCTCGCCCTTTGCGCGCTCCACGACATCCTTGCGGTATGCCTGGGCATCAAGCACCATCTTCTTGGCCTCGCCCCGAGCCTTCGGGATGATGTCGTTGGCATAGGCCTCGGCCTCATTCTTGGCGCGCTCGCGGTCCTCGCGGGCAGATGCCACGTCCTTGAATTCCTTGATCACCCTCTCCGGCGGCTGCACATCCTGGAGCTTGACGGTCGTAATGGAAATGCCGGCTTCATAGCCATCGAGAATGCTCTGGATCAATTTCTCGGTCTCGATTTCAACCTCAGCCTTCCGGGAAGTCAGCACATCATCGATGAGCGTGCGTCCGATAACCTCGCGAATCGCCGATTCAGCCGCATCTCGAACCGTCTTCGTTGGCGCGTCGATGTTGAACAGATAATCCTCCACGTTCTTGATCTTGTATTGAACGATGAACGAGATGTCCACGATGTTTTCATCCTTGGTCAACATCAGGGACTCATCCGTGCGCTTGCGCACGGTTCCGTCAGGAAAACGCCTCATGCCGATTTCCAGGCGCTGGACGCGTGTCACGGGCAACTTCTCCACCGTTTCGATCGGATAAGGGAAATGCCAGTTCAGTCCGGGGCCCTTGGTGGCGACATGCTTGCCGAAACGAAGGACAACGGCCTCTTCATCGGCGGCCACCATGTAGAACCCCGAGGCGGCCCAGATCAGGAAGATGACACCGGCCAGTCCTCCCATCATGCCCCTGTTCCATGATGGGGCGGAACGTCCACCGCCCGATCCGCCGCCAAACACACCGGAGAAACGCTCTTGGAGGCGGCGAATCACCTCATCTAGATCTGGCGGCGTCTGGCCACCTGATGGCCGTCGACCCCAAGGGTTGTTCTGCTGGTTTGGATCACTCCAAGGCATGTTTGACCTCCGACGGTTCATTGAAGCTGCGCAGTGTAGCAGTGCTGCTCCAGTTTTCACCCATTACCGTGCATGGGTATCTGGCCAATGCTATATTCCCGCACATGCCCATCATCTTCCACTGGATCTTCTCCGGCTGCCTAAAACGTTCCCTGTCAACGCTGACGGCATTGCTTGCCGTGTACATCATCATTGAAACCTTCGACAAGACCCGCTTCCTCGGAGAAGATTTCACGCTCCCCCTGCTGATCGAGTATCTCGCCCTCAAGTCCCCTTTCATGATCGCGGAGTTCATGCCCATCGTGATCCTCGTATCAACCAGCCTTTACCTCATCGATCTGTCGCGCCACAATGAAATCATCGCGATCCGGGCCGCCGGTCTCGGTATCAACAAGCTGGTTACACCGATTCTCAGCGTCTCCGTGCTTGCAGGCCTGCTCACCTTCGCCATAGGCCAGTGGGTCACCCCGATCACGAACCACCAGCTTCAACGCATCGAAAAGGTTCACATCAAACATCTTGAGCGACCCGACCAGGCCGTCCAATGGCTCAAGGATGGCCACAGGTTTGTCAAGATCACCCCGCTGGCGCGCAATCAATACGCTGTGGTCATCCTTGAATCCGATGGCAGGGGACACTGGCTAAGAAAAATCGAAAGTCAGAAAGCGATCTATAACCAGGAAGAGTGGATCCTGCATGACGTTTTCATCAGCACCCCCGACCAGACGGGCCTGAAGGTGCAGCAGCAAGATGTCATGACCCTGCCATCCAAGGCAGCGCCCCAGGCGACACGACCGCCGGAACCGGATGAAATGAATCTCATGCAACTGCGCCACTACATCTCGAGCCTTGAACATGCCGGACTCAAGGTGGCAGCCTATGCCTACGCCTTCCACAAGAAATTGGCTGCCCCGCTGGCATGCCTGTTCATGGCCCTGCTGGCTGTGGCGCTCTGCGTTCATGTCAGCAACCGCACGCGCGCTGCCTCATGGGGATTGGTCACATCCATTTCCGTGGGGCTGCTTTACTATGTAGCCGGAAATGCAAGCGGCCTGCTTGCCGTCGGGGATCAGCTCCCCCCAGCCTTTGCGGCATGGCTGCCTAATCTCGTCTTCGGAGGCCTATCCGTCTTTCTCATCCTTCACAGGGAAGGCATCTAGCACGGATTTTTCAATGTGCTCGCGAATGGATGGCGCCGAATGAGCGAGGTCGGGGCGCGCATGTAGGCGCAGCCAAAGGCATGCATCCGGCCCACACAGACAAGCCAGGCGCCGCGAAATGCAGGCCCCATCTTCAAGTCATGCGGCCATGCCGATACAACCCTTTGGGTTTCGACATTTCAAATCCCGGCACATGGCCATCATGAAAAAAATCCGGGCTAGACGTCATTCGCCTCGGCCAACAAACGCACGAATGATGCATGCAACCTCGCATTCGTGGCCAGGATATCCCCCTTTTCAAGCTCCAGGCTTCGGCCTTCAAGGTCGGTTGCAATGCCCCCAGCCTCCTGCACGAGAAGATAGCCCGCCGCAATGTCCCAAGAGCAAAGGCCTGCCTCCCAATAGGCATCAATGCGCCCCGCCGCCACATAAGCCAGATCAAGCGCTGCCGATCCGCCCCGGCGGTAGGCGTCACACCGTCTCATACAGATATCCATTCGGCGCTGGAACAGTTCGATCTGGTCCTTGCGGTAAGATGGCAGGCCCGAGGCGAAAAAAGCATGCGCCAATTGCTCGGTCGTGCTGACACGCAACCGGCGCCTGTTCAGAAAAGCGCCATTGCCGTTTCTGGCCTCGAAGGTTTCATTCCGGATTGGATCATGGATGACGGCCAGCAATGGCCTCCCCCCCTTCCAGGCCGCAATGGAAACGGCAAAATGGGGATATCCATGGATAAAATTGGCCGTGCCATCCAATGGATCGATGTACCATTGGATCTCGGCCCTGGCATTGATCCGGCCTCCTGACTCCTCAGCAACAATGCCATGGCCGGGATAATGCTTCTGGATCTCGCGGATGATGATGCCTTCAGCCCGTTCATCCACTTCGGTCACAAAATCACGTGCACTCTTTTCATGAACCTTCAAATGTGCACGCTCATCGAAGGCACGCGCAATGAGATCACCAGCGCGTCGGGCCGCACGGACTGCTACATAAAGCACATCAAACTCCTGAGGTCAGGTGGATTGCATGGAACGCCAGAGCGCGTTTCCGCCGCGAAGCATACCACGGACACGCTGCCTCGTCGCCTTGGAGAAACACATATTCAGCCAAGCCAGACACGTGCATTGCGGAACATGCGCAGCCAGGGGCCATCCTCTCCCCACGACGACGGATGCCAGGAATACTGGACGGTCCTGAACATGCGCTCGGGATGCGGCATCATGATGGTAAAGCGGCCATCGGCGGTCGTAAAACCGGTCAGACCCTGCGGAGACCCGTTTGGATTGTAAGGATAGGCATCAGCTGGTGCGCCATCGGGGCCGACGTATCGAAGGGCAGCGTGAACCCGGTCCAAGTCCTCATCGCTCCCGAACCGTGCCCTGCCCTCCCCGTGGGCCACCACCAACGGCAACCTCGATCCAGCCATGCCGGACAAGAAAATGGATGGCGAATCGAGCACCTCGACCATCAGCAGGCGGGCCTCAAACTGTTCGGAACGATTACGGACGAACTCGGGCCAGTGCCGGGCGCCAGGTATCATGTCCTTAAGCTGACTGAGCATCTGGCAACCATTGCACACGCCAAGCGCAAAGGTGTCCCCGCGCCCAAAAAAACGCGCGAATTCATCCCGGGCCCGTTCATGAAAGCGTATGGAACTGGCCCATCCTCGGCCGGCCCCCAGCACATCGCCAAACGAAAACCCGCCAGCAGCGACAAGCCCTTTGAAGCCGTCGAGCTTCACGCGGCCTTCGACGATATCCGACATGTGCACATCAAAGACATCAAAGCCCGCGCGCTCAAAGGCGGCGGCCATTTCGACATGTCCGTTCACCCCCTGCTCACGCAAGACGACCAGATGGGGACGCTGCCCCGTCGCGATGAAGGGAGCAGCCACATCATCGGCCGGATCAAAACTCAATTCGGCATACAGGCCCGGATTCCGCTCATCGCTGATGGCATCATAAGCTTCCTGGGCGCATCCCGGATGGTCGCGCAATGATTGCATGCGGTAACTGGTCTCGGACCAGATACGCTGCAGCCGAAGGATTTGATCCTCAAAAAGAACCGCTCCATTCCAACGGAGGATGAAGCGCCGGTCCGGACGAATCGTTCCGAGGGTGTGCAGACAAGCCTCCAGCCCATGGGCCACGGCCAACTCCCGGACCCTTTCCCGGTGCGCATGCCTGACCTGGACGACAAGCCCGAGCTCCTCATTAAACAGTGCGCTCATGGGCCGACCGCCCAGTGAGGCCAGCTCGATATCCAACCCGCAGCGAGCCGCAAAGCCCATCTCGGCCAGCGTGACGAACAAACCGCCATCGGAACGGTCATGATAGGCGAGGGCAAGCCCTTCTCGATGGAGCTGCTGCAGCCACCCAAACGCCGCGCGCAAGCGGGCGGGATCATCCACATCCGGGGCTTCATCACCGGTGGCCAAGTAAACCTGGGCCAGCGCAGAGCCTCCCATGCGCTGCTTGCCCGCGCCCAAATCCAGGAACAGCAGTTCCGTCTCATCGCTCAAGCACAACTCAGGCGTCAACGTTCTCCGCACGTCCTGCACCGGCGCGAAAGCGGAAACAATCAACGACAAAGGCGCGATCATGGTCTGTTGCTTCCCGTCCGAGAACCAGACGGTCTTCATCGAAAGGGAGTCCTTGCCGACGGGAATGGAAACCCCCAGTTGCGGACACAACTCCATGGCCACGGCCCGCACGGTCTCATAAAGCCTTGCATCTTCGCCCTCATGCCCGCAGGCAGCCATCCAGTTGGCGGACAGCTTGATGTCCCCAATATCGGAAATGCATGCTGCCGCGATATTCAGCATGGCCTCGGCCACGGCCATTCGACCGGAGGCAGGGGCATCGATCACGGCAACCGGCGTTCGCTCCCCCATGGCCATCGCCTCGCCATGATAATGCACATAATCGGTCGTCGTGACGGCTACATCGGCCACGGGAACCTGCCAGCGCCCCACCATCTGGTCCCTGGCCACCAGCCCCGTAACCGAGCGGTCACCAATCGTGATCAGGAACTCCTTGCTGGCAACGCTCGGCAGCCGCAGAACGCGCTCCACGGCCTCGCGCACATCATCCAGCTTCTCCGGCAACGGGATTGTCGCGGCTTGCTTGCGCCAAACCTCGCGCCGCATTTTCGGCGGTTTGCCGAGGAGCACATCAAGCGGCATCCGGATCGGATGATCGTCAAAATGGGCATCATAGACATCAAGCATCCCGTCATCGGTTGCCGTGCCGAGAATCGCAAAGGGACAGCGCTCTCGTTCGCATATCTCGGCAAAGCGATCCCGGGAGGCTTCCGCAATGGCCAAAACATAGCGCTCTTGGGCCTCATTGCACCAGATCTGCATTGGGCTCATGCCGGGATCCATGTTGTGGACGGCCCGGAGATCTATCCAGCCGCCGCGGCCGGCATCATTGATCAGCTCGGGGACGGCATTGGACAAGCCGCCGGCACCAATATCGTGAATGAACAGAATTGGGTTTTCTTCTCCCAGCTGCCAGCATCGGTCGAGCACCTCCTGGCAACGACGTTCCATTTCCGGGTTACCCCGCTGAACGGAATCAAAATCCAGATCCTCGGCATTTTCGCCGGCATCCATGCTCGATGCAGCGCCCCCACCCAGACCGATGAGCATGGCTGGACCGCCCAGTTGGATGATCAAGCTGCCGGACGGCACTTCCTTCTTGTAGATGTGCCGGGCATCGATGTTCCCCAACCCGCCCGCAATCATGATGGGCTTGTGATAGCCATACAACGTGCCGCCGATGTCCTGCTCGAACGTGCGGAAGTATCCAGTGAGGTTCGGCCGGCCGAACTCGTTGTTGAAGGAGGCCGCGCCGATGGGACCGTCGATCATGATTTCCAGAGCCGACACGATGCGTTCGGGCTTGCCATGATCCACCTCCCATGCCTGCTCATAGCCCGGAATCCGCAGATTGGATACCGAAAAACCGCAAAGCCCCGCCTTTGGCTTTCCCCCAACACCGGTGGCGCCTTCATCGCGAATCTCGCCGCCGACGCCTGTCGCGGCGCCAGGAAACGGTGCGATGGCTGTTGGGTGATTGTGCGTCTCGACCTTCATCAGGATATGGGTTTGATCGCAATGCTCCAGGTAATGCCCCGCATCATCCGGATAAAGGCGTCGGGCCGTGAAACCCTCGATGATGGAGGCATTGTCGCGATAGGCAACCAATGTTCCCCTTGGGTGTGCCTCGTGCGTGTGCCTGATCATTGAAAAGAGAGTATGCGGCTGCGGCACGCCGTCGATGACCCAATCGGCATTGAAGATCTTGTGCCGACAGTGCTCGGAATTGGCCTGGGCAAACATCATGAGCTCTGCATCAGTAGGATTGCGCCCGAGACGCCTGAAGCTGTCCACGAGGTAATCCATTTCATCATCCGTCAGTGCAAGCCCCATCGAACGGTTGGCCCGCTCGAGGGCGATCCTTCCCTGGCCGAGCACATCAATCCTCTCCAGCGGAAGCGGATCTCGATGGCTGAAGACCTTCGAGAGTTCATCGACATCATACAGCACGGACTCTGTCATGCGGTCATGCAGCATGGCGGCCGCCGAGCGCAGTCCGCGCTCACCCAGGCCCCGCAGCTCATGGACGATCCCGCGCTCCAGGCGCCTCAGGCGCTGAAGGCCGCATAATCGGGCGATATCCGTCGCCTTTGAGGACCAAGGACTGATGGTGCCCAGTCTGGGCACAACCATGAGGCCGCATGAAAGCCCGCCAAAAAGCCTGGCATGGCCACCCAGAAGATGACACAGGCGTCTGAACTCGTCGTCACTCCATTCCCCGTCGAATTCGGCCAGATAGAGAAACCGGGCCTCCATGCCGGATACGTCCAGACCAGCTTCACGCAACCGGACAAGGCATTTCTCCCGCCTGAACGCGGACCAGGCCTGGCCTCCTTGCAAGATGCACAGATGATGGATCGAGGGTTCGTCGGACATGCGGGCATGCTATAAACTGCCGGACGGAAACCAAGCATAAAAAAACCCGCCGCATGCGGAGCATGGGCGGGCTCTTCAGCGCGTTCAGACGACGGGCTCAGGCAAGCGCCTTGATCTTGGCATTGAGCCTGGAGATGCGACGGGCGGCCTGATTGGGATGGATCAGGTGCTTACGCCCGGCCCTGGCAATCAGTGACTGTGCGTGCTGGAAAGCCTCCACTGCACGCTCGCGATCGCCTGCGTCAACCGCATGCAAGACTTTCTTGATGGCCGTTCTCATGGCCGTGCGCTGCGAACGGTTAGAAAGGCGCTTCTTGGCGTCCTGACGAGCACGCTTGCGTGCAGATGCATGGTTTGCCACGTTTCATCCACTCCTGCTGGTATCAAACTTTCCGATCAAAACTCGGGTGGGCGAACCATAATCGGCCACGAAGGCTTGTCAACTGCGGATTGTTCCCGCCCCTCAGAGCTTGCGAATAAAGGCATCCGGGTCAAAATCATCCACATCAATGGCGTGTCGCATGGCCTGATGGGCCTGGGCGAGCAACCGCTGCTCGCTTTCATCGAGCATGTTCCGCTCTCGAAGCGCTGCGAGCCATTCCGGATAAGAGCAGCCTCCCCGGAAGCGGGCACCACGCTCCTTCAGGCGGCGCTCTATCGGCTCGGCCTTGAGCGTCAGCTCCAGGGCATGCTCGAGCCTGCCCACGATATCCTCCGGATCACGACAACGGAACACGCCCGAGATCAACCTCTCCCATGCCTCACCATGTTCAAGGAGCAATCGCGCCACCTCATGGGTCAACCGATCAGACGGAGGTCGGAGGCGACGCCCCAGCGGGAACACAAGCAACCGCCCCAGCCAAGCCAATGGACGCGGATGGAAGTTTTCCAAAATGCCATCCAGGGCCAGCTGGGCCTCATGCAATGCATGTTCGCAACTCCAGCGCACCAGGGGCCAGTCGGCATCCGGCCAGCCATCATCCCGATAGCGCTTCAGACACGAGGAAACCATATAAAGGCTGGCCATGACATCAGCAAACCGACCCGCAAGAAATTCCTTTCTCTTCAAGGCCCCGCCAAGACTCAGCAATGCGAAGTCCGCCAGGATCGAAAGGTTGGCACTGAACCGGGCCAGCTGACGATAAAGACGCGTCTCTTTCCCCACATCATCAGGGACCGGAGCCAGCCATCCGGCGCTCAAGCCATAGACAAGGGATCGCGCCGCGTTCCGCACCGCATAGGCCAAGTGCCCCATCAGGGCCCTGTCGAAGCGTTCGAGCCCCGCCGTCTCATCCGTCAGGGAAACGGCCTCCATCTCTTCAAGCAAATACGGATGGCAACGCACCGAGCCCTGTCCAAAGATCATGAAGCTGCGCGTCAGGATGTTTGCCCCCTCAACGGTGATCGCCACAGGCAGGGATTGATACAACCGCCCAAGATAATTCGACGGCCCCATGCAAATGCCTCTGCCTCCATGAATATCCATCGCGTCATTGACCACCTGACGCATCGATTCAGTCAGATAACGCTTGGCCATCGCTGTCACCACAGACGGGCGCTCCCCCTGATCCAAGGCGCTCGTCGTGAGTCGCTCGGTGGCATCCATCATGTAGGTCAGTCCCCCAATGCGAGCCAGTGCCTCCTGAACGCCCTCAAAGCGGCCGATGGGCTGATGAAACTGCTTCCTGATGCGTGCATACAATCCGCACGTCAGGGAGGCGTGCTTTCCTGCAGCGACGCTAAGCGAAGGCAGCGATATGCCTCTTCCGACGGACAGCCTTTCCACCAGCATGCGCCATCCATGCCCGATCATGTCCTGCCCGCCAATAATCCAATCCATTGGGATGAACACATCGTGCCCGCTGTTCGGGCCATTGAGGAAAGCAATGTTCAGCGGATCATGCCTGCGTCCGATCGTCACGCCGGGTGTGGATGTCGGAATCAAGGCGCAGGTGATGCCCAGCTCCTCGCGTTCTCCCAGCAGGTGATCCGGATCGAAAACCTTGAACGCAAGACCGAGCACGGTCGCCACCGGCCCGAGCGTGATATAGCGCTTCTCCCAGTTCAGCAGCAGTCCGAGCGTGCGCTTCCCCTCAAACGACCGTTCGCAGACAATGCCATAATCCGTGATGCCTCCGGCATCGGATCCGG
Organism: Mariprofundaceae bacterium; assembly: GCA_015488115.1. GTDB lineage: Bacteria > Pseudomonadota > Zetaproteobacteria > Mariprofundales > Mariprofundaceae > J005. The sequence continues at coordinate 20,204 of WFOK01000044.1, read as the reverse complement.
CAACAGGGCTCGTAAGGGCAAAGCATGGAATCTCCTCACCCGTGGCCAGTCTCGGAAGGTAGTGGTTCTTCTGCTCTTCCGTCCCATAGGCCAGCAATAGCTCGGCCGGCCCCAGCGAATTGGGCACCATGACCGTAACCGCCGCCGCGGCGCTGCGACTGGCAATTTTCTGCAGCACCAGGGAGTGCGCATGCGCCGAAAACTCAAGACCGCCATAGCGCTTGGGGATGATCAGGCCGAAAAAACGATGTCGCTTCAGGTAATCCCATACCTCGGAGGGCAAATCGCGCAGTTCATCGCTGATCTTCCAATCGTCGAGCATGGCGCACAGCTCCTCGACGGGCCCATCGAGAAACGCCTGCTCGTCCTCCCGCAGCGTTGGCGCGGGCGTCTCATGAAGCTTTCGCCAGTCCGGCGAACCACGGAACAACTCGCCTTCCCACCATGTCGTCCCAGCCTGAAGGGCCTCTCTTTCGGTATCGGACATCGGCGGCAACATATGCCGGATACGCACAAAGAGCGGCCTGCTCAACCAGTGCCACCGCCAACCATCCCTGCCAAGCACCAGCCAGCCCGCCAACACGAACAGATACAACAGCATGACCAGCAGCAGCGGCATGCCGGCCCATGCGAGCACTGCAATGGAAGCGGCCAAAATGCCGAGCCACGCACGACAGGACAGCCGTGCCCGGGCCAGCAGGACGGCCAGCCCCAGAACGATACATGCAAATGCGATCAGAAGCGTCATGAGCATCCCCCGTTCCCGTACTCATTCGATGATGGCTCGGAATCTCCCTGCGCACAAATAAGGGGGGCTGTTGCCCCCCTTATGCACATGAGCACCGCAGTGACCTCCCTCAAAAGTGATGCGTCAACGATGCCGCGAACACATGCCCGTCCCCGGAATACTTGCCGTTGTAGAAAGGCACGGGCGAGCCGGTTTCATTGCGGTCGGAAATGCGCACATAGCTGTAGGCCAGATCAACCGACGTAGCCTCATCAAAGGCATAGCCATAACCGATATTGAACAGCTGGCGATCATTGCCGGGCACACGCGGTTCGAAATACAGGGCATCGATCGGCGTGGGATCAAAGACATAGCCCAGACGAATGCGCTGATTCTCCGCAAAGGACCATTCCATGCCGATACGGAATGCAACGGTCGCCTTCCAGTTGCGCACTGCCACCAGGGTGCCTGCCGGCCCCAGGGCCGGCTGCGTGATGACCAGCCTGTCATAGGTGGACCAGTTCACCCAATCGACATCGGCACTCAGGAGCAGCGCCTCGCTGACCTGATAGGCGATACCGAGATTCAGCATGTCGGGAAACGTGATCGACGTGCTCCCGGAAGTGGAGAATCCTGGCGGCAGCAAGGGAGGGTTACCCAGCGGATAAACCGCCACACCGGACAGATTGGTCTTCACCTGGCTGCGATAGCTTGCCCCAAGGCTGAGCCGATCCCCCTTGTAAAGGGCCGCTACATTCATGCCCCAGCCGCTGCCACTGCCGCCAAGGCGAAAGAATGGATTGTTCAAATCGGCATTCATGACATTGTAATAGGCGGCGCCAATCGCAAGCGAGAAGGTGTCAGATACCTTGAAGGCCACAGACGGATTGATGTTGACCATCTGGATGCGCGAAAAAGTCACCGTGGCGGCGCGCAGCGGAGCCGGCGCGAGCACCGAACTGAACGGGGCCCCTGAACCAGACCAATCGGTCTCGAGCCCAAATGGAGCATTGATGGCCAGCCCGAACGCCACGGGCAGATCATCACGGTTATAAGCGATGTAGCCATGAGGGATAAAGAAGTTGCCCCTCTTGGCCTTGTAGCCTCGACCCGCCGGTCCCCCAAAGCCAAAGGTGTCCACAAATTCGTTGTTGGTCACGATTACATCAGCATTGAGCGTCCCCGAAAGGCCCTCCTGAAAGGCCACGCCGGCCGGATTGAACCAGGCTGCTGTCGGGTCATCGCTGACGGCCGTGAAGGCGCCACCCATGCCCTGTGCCCTAGCCCCCTGCTCGCCGATGAAAAAGCCGCCCGCGTGGGCCTGCACCGAGCCCATCAGACAGGCGACGGCCAAAACCATCCACCGTTTCATCCGTTCTCCTCCCTTGTCTTGATTCAGTGAAACTTCTCCCAATATAAAAACCTGCCTGCACCTTAGATCAAAACCGAAAGATCGGCAACCGCAAAGAAAAGAGGGGACGGCAAAAGCCGCCCCCTCTTTCATCGGACCATGCAGGCTTTTCGCCTAGAGCTCGTCGGCATGCTTGGCCAGATACTCGGCCACGCCATCCGGCGTCGGCTTCATGGCGGGCTTGCCCTTCTCCCATTCAGCCGGACAGACTTCGCCGTGCTCTTCATGGAACTGCAGGGCATCAACCATGCGAAGCATCTCATCAATATTGCGCCCCAAAGGCAGGTCGTTGACCACCTGATGACGCACGATGCCCTCGCGGTCGATCAGGAAAGAGCCGCGCAGCGCCACTCCGGCCTCCTCGAATTCCACGTCATAGGCCCGGCAGATCTCGTGCTTGACATCAGCCACCAGTGGATAGGCGACCGGACCAATGCCACCATCCTCGATGGCTGTGTTGCGCCAGGCAAGATGGGTGAATTGCGAATCAATAGAACAACCGATGACCTGTACGCCGCGAGCCTCGAATTCCTTGATCCGGTGATCGAAGGCGATCAGCTCGCTTGGACAGACAAAGGTGAAGTCCAGGGGATAAAAGAACAGGACACGATACTTGCCTGCGTAATCGGACAATGAAAACGACTCATTGATCGATCCGTCCGCCATAACCGCTGCCGCGGTGAAATCAGGGGCTTGCTTTCCAACCAGTACACTCATTCTCGACGATCCTCCTCAATGGATTGAACTCCAGCACAATCATAGCAAGCTGATGCCCTGGCACCACCCTAAATACAGCATGGTTATAAAAAGGCGGGTTGGTCATGAAGCCGCGCTCCCCTATGATGGGGGCATGTGGACGCATGATCACGAGGGCTTCCGGGTTGTCCAGTTGCCCGCTTTGCGCGATAATTATATTTATCTCATCCTGCCCCAGGATCAGGCCTCATGCCTTGTCGTCGATCCAGCAACGGCGGAGCCCGTGATCGATGCCTGCCGTCAGTTGAAACGGCGACCCACACACGTTCTCAACACGCATCATCACTGGGATCATACGGGAGCGAACCTCGCGCTCAAGCAGATGTTCGACTGCAGGATCATCGGCTCGATCGAAGACAGGAAGAGAATTCCCGGCCTGGATCTGGCCGTTTGCGGACGAAAGCCCACCACCCTTGGCGGCCTGAACATCCGGATAATCGAGACCCCGGGGCATACGGGGGGACACATCGCCTACCTCATCAAGGACGCCCTTTTCTGTGGCGACACCCTGTTTGGGGCCGGATGTGGGCGGATTTTCGAGGGGACGGCCGAACAAATGTGGTCAAGCCTGAAACGCCTCAGCACCCTGCCCAGCTCCACGAGGGTTTACTGTGCCCATGAATATACCTTGGCCAACCTCGATTTCGCCGCATGCGTGGATGAAGACAACCCGAAACTGTCCATGCGCATCAAGCAGGCCCGGGCGCGTCGCAAGAGCGGGTTGCCGACGGTCCCGTCGACCCTGAGCCTCGAACTCGAGACCAATCCGTTTCTGCGGGTCCTGGACCACGAATTCCGCAAACATTACGCAGTGCAACACGGCATCAGCGCAGATGAAACCAGCGTCTTCGCCCGACTCAGAAAACAAAAGGACGCATTCTGAATCAGAGCCAGTCGCACTGCTCCACGGGAGCGGGCTTGCCGTAATAGAAGCCCTGGGCGCAATCACACCCCAGGCGCTTCAACAACCTGACCTGCTCCACGCTTTCGACACCCTCGGCCACGATGTCCATACCGAGCCTGTGTCCCATCTGAATCACCCCATCAACAAGTTCGCAGGCCCTCCCTTCTGTCACCAGATCATCAGCTGCTTCACCGACAGTCATCGAAGGCGGAAAAGGCAGGAGAAGCCCGTGCCAGAATTATCGAAGGCAAAAGAGGATCGCCTCCATTCCAGCACCCTCCTTGCATGGGCATCGGGCGTGAACATAGCAGATGCTCGTTCGCTTCGCGGCATGCTTGAAAGCCAATGTCCGCTTGCCCTTCCCCTTTTCCTTGGCATCATTTCCGGACTTTGGGCCGGGATGGTGGAACTGGTAGACACACGGGACTTAAAATCCCGAGGACGGCATCGTCCGTGCGGGTTCGACTCCCGCTCCCGGTACCAGCCCCTGGGAGGGAAACATGAGGCCTGGAAAATGCCTGCGCATCTATCTGACGGAATCCGATCGCATCGACGGTAAACCTGCCATGGAGGCCGTGCTCGACCTCTGCAGGCAGGCCGGGCTTTCCGGCGTGACCGTGACCCGGGCCATCGAGGGTCTTGGCAGCCATGGCGTTCATTCAGCCTCGTTCCTCTCCCTGTCCAACCGGCTTCCGTTGCTCGTTGAAGCCGTCGATCATCCCGAGGCCATCGACAGAGCCATCGACATCATGCGGCCGCATCTCGGCAACCGCCTGCTCGCAACCTGGCCTGTCGAGATCATGCGCACCGGAGAGTCCGATGCGTGACATCCTGCACCGCATTCCATTGTTCTCCGAGCTGGATGAGGAGGAACTTCAGAGCCTGGAGCGCATTGTCAAAATCCGACATGTCGAGAAAAAGCGCATCATCGTTTATGAGGACGAACCGGGTGACTCGCTGTACATCGTGCTGGACGGCATGGTCAAGATTTCCTCCTATGCTCCGGACGGAAAGGAAATCGTGCTGGCCCTGCTGGGCAAGGGAAGCTTCTTTGGCGAAATGGCTCTCCTGGACAAACAGCCGAGGTCGGCCACGGTCACGACATTGGAAGATTCAAGCCTTGGCCAGATCAGCAGAGGTGATCTGACACCCTTGTTGATGGAACAGCCGAAAATCACCCTGAAGCTGCTGTCCGAAATCGTATCCCGACTCCGAAAAACCAGCCGCATCCTTGAGCGAATCAGCAGCATGGACGTGCCGCACCGTCTCTATGCGTACCTGGTCGATTTCTGCTATCGCTTCGGCAGACCCGAGGATAAGGGATGGTTCCAGGTTGTCCTCCCCACGCATCAGCTCATCGCCGATCAGCTTTCAACGAGCAGGGAGACCATCTCGCGGGCCATCAGCATGCTGAAAAAGGAAGGCATTCTGGTTCCGGGCGGGCGACGTGGCCAGATGCGCATTGATGTCGATACGCTCAATGCCATGCTGGACAGGCTTTGAGCCCGAAAGATTAACGGAAACGAAGCAGGAGCATGCGCCCGCCGGTCTTTCGAGACAGCTCCTGATAGGCGTACTTGGTACGGGAATCCTTGTCAAAGCCTAAAGGCAGGGTGAAGACTGGCGCGGGAATGTCATGATAACGAATTGTGTCCGTCGGCGGCTCATCCCCAATGAGAAGATAAGCCCCGGGCACCGGAGCCTCCCTGGCCAGAGCCCTGAAGGCGTGTCCGATGGTCTCATCTGTCCCTACGAAGGGGGCCTTCTGCATGAGCTGGTCGAACATCTCCCCCATGCTGCCCTGATAGGTGCCCGTTCGCCGGTCGCCATACCAACTCACGGCGGACACGCGCTTCCCCGACCGAATGGCAATCACGCGCAGAATGGGTATGAGAAATGTCGTCACGCCGTGCATCGAGCCTGTCGCATCGACCACCAAATGTAGCGTGTCTCCGGGCAGCTTCCGCAGGCCTTCAACAAACATGTCGAAATCATGCCTGCCCTGACCATGCCCCAGACCGGCCGAATCCAGAATCTTCTCCATCTGCTCCTGCACGTCGGTACCAGCCAGGGTCGTCATTTCCTCCTGCAATTGCTTGTTCCTGGCCTCGGCCTCGGCCAACTGCTGCCGCAACTTCTCGATCTCGGCACGCACCATCTGCTGATCATCTCCCCCCTGCAGACGAGCACTGATAAGAATCAAGGCAAACAGAAACACGAACGCAGCCAGCATGAGCAGCGCCATGTCCGAAAAGATTTCGTAGAAATTATCGCTTGAGGCGGCTCTCCGCCGACGCAGGCTCATCCCTGGCCCCGGCGCCGGAACATGCGGGCCAGCAGCCCCGGTCGGACCTGCAAGGCATACTTGGCATGGGAAACCGCAAGCCTGCGCACGGGATCATCCTCTGCCAAGGCTTGAAGCTCCCGGTAGGCAAGCCCGGCGTCCTTGCGCAACAGATCCATCTCCTCCCGGGAAGCCCTGATGGCCTGACTCAGCAAGACCAGGCGCTGCTGCAACCCATCCACGGCCGCCTCCAGGGCATGCACATCCCTGGCATCCGAAGGCTCCAGATCGGCTGAGGCGTGGACCAGGCACGTCCTCAGCATGAGGTCCTGCAGCCCGTTGATGGAGGTATCGGTGATCCATGAGAAGACGCGCAGCAGGATACCGCCAAGCACAGAGCCCATGAGCGTCGTGTAAAAGGCCACGCCCATGCCGTTCATGGCACTGCGCAGGCCATCAATAAGCAAATCCTGATTGACGCCGATCTCTCCGAGAGCCCCGTGCAAACCGTTCATCGTGATTGTCATGCCGAGAACTGTCCCGATCAGGCCAAGCGTGATCATCAGGTTCCCCAGCAGTGCGACAAACTGGCTCAGGCGGTGCTGGGCGGAAAATTCGACCTCGACAAGCGATTCCAGGTCCGGCCGGGCATTTTGGCTCAGAATCAGCTTCAGTGATGCAATGAAGCGATCGACGACACGTCGCTGCTTGCGCGGATTGACGGCAGACAGTCCCTTGGCCCTGACCATCGACTCGATGCGGTAGGCCCGAAACCATTCAGTCGTCAATTTCATGGCCTGGATCAGACTCACAAGAACCCCAAGGGCGAACATGCCCAGAATGATCCAGGTGATGCGCGTCTGGTCATGGGCAATGAAGTTGACGACATCGGCCTTGCGATAGATCACGACAAAAGCCGTGATGGATGTCGTGGCCCAGCCCATCCACAGGGCCAGCGTGCTCAGGCCGCGCTGATCTAGGGCTCGCTGCTGGACATTACCGGCCATTCATCTGCCTCCCGCGGGGGCCCGCCAATACGGGTTCGGGCGTATAGGTGGAAGAAAAAAGCCCGACAGAATGCCGGGCTTTTTGCGTCTTGCGTCCCGCTTAGTCCTCGATCGTGCGACCCTTCATGGAAATGCCTGCCAGTGCGACTGGAAGAACCAACCCCAGAACGGCAAACAGCAAAAACGCGGGCAAAAAAGTTTCTACATGCATTTCGACCTTCCTCCCATCAAACTTGTGCGGGCATCATATCCACCATGTCGGGGGCTTGCAAGCCCCTCGAGGACCCTGCTAGGCCGCCGATGGAGTGAACACGAATGGGTCGGAATGAATGTGTTGCATGGATATGCCGGCAAGGAAGCACTGCTGACGCAACGTGTTCACAATGGCGGGATCGCCGCATAGGAAGGCACGATAACCCGTCATGGACCCAAGTACCCTGGCCGGGAGTTCACTGATGTTCCCCTGGAGCCCTCCTTCGGGAACCTCGCCATGCAGCACGCAGGGATAGTAATGGAATGCGGCATGTTCCCGGGCAAGCACCCTGAGTTCCTCGACCATGTACAGGCCCGGCAGGGCAAGGCTTGCATGGAACAGATGCACATCGCCCGTATGCCCATGCGCCAGGAGGTCGCGCGCGATACCATACAATGGAGCCAGGCCCGTTCCCGTGCCGGCAAGTAAAATCGGTTGCTCGGGATTGCCGGGAATGTAGAAGCAGTCGCCGGCAGGACCGTAAAAATCCACGCGATCACCCTGCCCTAGCACATCAAAAATCCATCCGCTCATCTGCCCTTCGGGCACTCGCTTGACATGCAGCTCGAGAAACGGTTCGGAAGGGAGGCTGGCCAAGGAATAGCTGCGGGTCAGTTCATCCTCCGGACGAACAAAGTTGATGAACTGACCTGCCCTGTATGCGAATCCCTCGGGAACGGAAAGACGCAGGCGGACGACCTGCTCGTTCAGCAATGACTTTTCCAGTACCTCGCTGGTGTACCGGGGCGAAACACCTGTCAGGCCAATGGTCAGATCCTCCTTCGGGCGACAGATGCAGGCAAGGAAGTAATTCTGGGCAATCAAAGTATCCTTGAGGCCGCTCTGGGATTCGGCGGGCGGCGTTCCCTCGAGTGCCCGGATCATGCATGTCTGGCAGGCGCCGCTTTGGCAGGAAGACGGAATCAGCACCCCATGACGGGTCATGCAGTCGAGCACCGTCTCACCATCATGGCATTCGTATGTTTTCCCTTCAAAGGTGATTCTTGGCATCCATGCCCCCCTTTTGCTGCAGCAAAAGGGCGCCCGCAATGCGGGCGCCTGCTGCGTCGATTGCTTTATGCTCAGCGGTTCAGAACGTCGTCCCTCGTGCTTTCAGCCACGCTGATGACCGTCTGAATCAGGTGATCCGGCACCTTCAGTTCAGCCAGCGTGGAACGAAGGTGGGTCAGGATATGATCGAAATGGGTATCGTTCAAACCCATCTTGAGAAGGTGCTTGTGCCCTTCCCGCATGTCCTTCCCCGTATACTTGTTCGGACCGCCGGTTACCATGGTCAGAAACGCCTTCTGCTTGGCCGCCTGCTTCTCCATGTCCACGCCCTCGAAAAAGCGCCGGACATAGGCATCGGCAAGTACCCGCCGATAGAAGATATCCACGGCCGCATCAATGGCTGCGGCACCGCCGAGTTGCTCATAAACCGTTGGTTCGCTGGAACGTGCAGCCCCCTCGCTCTCTCCTGCACCCTCCACGCGCCCGCTCATCGAAAGGGAGGACAGCGCCACTGGCAGCACCAGCCCCAAAACGGCGAACAAAAGGAAAGCTGGAATAAAGGTTTCGAGATGCATGGCTTAACGATCCAGCACGTCGTCGCGGGTGCTCTCCGCAACGCTGATAACCGTATCAATCAGATCCTGTGACACGCCGAGCTCCGCGAGGGTGGAGCGAAGATGGCAGATAATGTGATCGAAATGAGAGTCATTCAGTCCCATTTTCACCAGGTGCCTGTGCCCTTCCCGCATGTCCTTGCCCGTGTACTTGTTCGGACCGCCGGTTACCATGGTCAGAAACGCCTTCTGCTTGGCCGCCTGCTTCTCCATGTCCACGCCCTCGAAGAAGCGATTGACATAGGGGTCATTCAGGACCTTGCGGTAGAAGATGTCGACCGCGGCATCGATCGCCTTCTCTCCTCCGAGCTGTTCATATACGCTACTCATCTAGATTCCCTCCATTATCGATGTGATTGCCGGATGGCCACACACACTTAAAGTGTATGTTGGATGTAACTTTATTGCTTGAGAAAAAGATGTCAACAGGATACTGTTGTTGCCCATGCAACTAACGCTCCACACTGATTATTCGCTACGCGTGCTGCTCTATCTGGCGGCTCGCAACGAGCGCTTGGTGACCATCTCCGAGCTGTCGCAAGCCTATGGCATTTCCCGCAACCACCTGGTCAAGGTGGTGCACCGGCTTGCCCAATGCGGCTGGATTGAAACGTTTCGCGGCAAGGGCGGCGGCATGCGGCTGGCCTTTCCGCCCGAGCAAATCAATGTCGGGGCCATCGTGCGCCAGATGGAGCCACACATGCATCTGCTGGAGTGTTTCGATGCATCGGCCAACACCTGTTCCATCAGCCCAGTTTGCACGCTGAAACGCGTCATGTATCAGGCTCGCAGAGCCTTCATGGACGTGCTGGATCAATACACGCTGGCCGATGCCCTGGGCCCCCAGCCAAACAGCATCATCGAAATCCTGGAACTGCAAGTGGACAAACCCGCGACCGAGGCAAGCACCTAACACGGAGGCCCGCACAGACAAGCCAGGCGCCGCGAAATGCAGGGGGCCCATCTTCAATAGCACGTCTATTCCGATGCCCCTCCTTTTTGTGTCTCGACATTTCAAATCCCGGCGCATGGTCATCATGAAAAATCCGGGCCAGCGCCCTTGCGCGCTCCACCCTATCCATGCCCCATGCATGCATATGGAGGTTGGTTCCCGATGGCGCCAACGCTAAACTCCGGCATCCCTGATCAAGGATGGTGGAGCATGACAACATTGCTGAAAAGAATCCCCGAGCTTATTCAACCGCGTCACTTGGGCCTGGCCGGGCTTGTCATGCTGGCCGCTGCGTACATGGCCCTGTTTCGATATGACGCCTACGGCATTGAGGAAGGTGCTGCCCTGGGCTTGTTGCTGAACTGGTCCATCGTGCACCAGATCGCAAGCCCGGTAGCCCTGTTCGGCATCCCGGACCTGCGCGCGATCTTTTTTATTCCGCTGGACCTGCACTGGGCCGGCAGCTTGCCCTCGGCGAAGGTCTACACGATGCTGGTGCTGTTCGCCTCAGCCCTGATGCTCTACCGCTGGTATGAGCGGGAACAAGGGGCTGAGCCTTCCATGATCGCCACGGCGCTGATGCTCCTCTCCCCGGTCGCGCTGATGCAGACGGACAGCATCGGCAGCGGTGTCTACCTGTTGTTCTGCTTCATTGCCATCGGCTGGCTGCTCAAGATCATGGCAAAAAGCAGGCACGCGCTGCCCAGCTGGTTTTTCCTGATCATGCTGCTGACCGCCATGGCCGTTTCGATACACCCCATGGGCCTGGCCGTCCCCCTGGCCCTTGGGCTCCGGTGGTGGCTGCAACAGAAACGGCAAGGCCAAGGCCTGGGCACGATGCTCAGCCTGGCTGCTGTCACCGCCATCATGCTCTTTCTCCGCTGGGGCTGGTATGGCATGCCCGAGGCTTCATCCAATCCCCTGGTTCCACTGGGCGACATTCTGCTGGGAACGCCGCTGCTCAGGGAACCCGGTTGGGGAGCCGGCCTGATCATTGCCGATCTCTGGATCATCGCCACGGGCATCCATGTCTATCGCCATCGCCGTTCCATGGACGCCGTATCGCTTGTGCTGGTGCTGGCAGGCCTGATCGGCATCTTCCATGCCGATCAGGCTTGGGCCTTCGTGGTCTGGGCGGGCGTTCTCTATCTTGGCGTTCCGCTGCTGATCGAGCTCAACAGCCGATGGGGCTGGTCGGGTCTGGCTGGACAACGTGGTTTTGTGCTGGCCCTGGTTCTTGTCGCCGCGACCCTGATGATGCTGCATGACCGCCAGTATGGCTGGGCCAGCAGACAGCACCTCAAAAGCGATACCGACATGGTCATCGCCATCCTGGAAAAAGAGGCTGGAAAGCTTGATGAGCCGTTTCTGGCTGCTAGCCAATGGCCCGCGCGCACATTGCTGGCCTGTCGCAGGGATGTCCTTCCCCTGCCGCCGGTCACCAATGATGCGGACTCGTTCAAGAAACAGATCCAGGGGCTGACGCATATCGCCTTCGATCCGAACAGGCCATCCATGCATGAGCTTGCCCGCCAACTGGCCTCGCTGAGCCACGAATTCGAGACCCTGGGGCTCTTGCCCGGCGGGGTGGTCCTCAGGGCCAAGCAGAACTCGCGCGCCGAACACAGCAGATAAACGGCACGATCGGCTAATACGCTGATCCTCCCCGACGGGCGTGATCCCTGGCACCCGCCAGGTGAATGACCGGCAACACTTGTCGCCCGCCCGATGGCCTACTAAGTTGGGGCACGGGAACAACCATGGAACATGCCTTTCTGAATCATGCCCTGTTCATGCTGTTTGCGGCCGTCATCTCGGTGGCCATGTTCCTGCGCCTCGGCCTGCCGCCCATTCTGGGCTATCTCATTGTCGGCATGCTCATGGGCCCCGGTGCGGCCGGATTCATATCAGACACCGAACAAATAAGAAGCTGGGCTGAAATCGGCATCGTCTTTCTGATGTTCACCATCGGCCTTGAGTTCTCCTGGCCCGTGCTACGCCGCATGAAATCCGCAGTGCTGGGTCTGGGCGGACTTCAGGTCGTCCTGACCATGATCCTGATCGACATCCTGGGCATGGCCCTTGGCATCTCCTGGGAACAGGGACTGGTCATTGGCGGCATCGCCGCCATGTCCTCCACGGCGCTGGTCACCAAGATCCTTGCCGACCAGGCCGAGCTACAGACCCGCCACGGTCGCAACAGCATGGGCATCCTGCTGTTTCAGGATATCATGGTTGTTCCACTACTGATTCTGATCGGCTTGCTGGGCGAAGAACATGCCATGCCGGGCGGATGGGCCCTCGTCATGGCCGCCGCGGAGGGGCTGATCGTGCTGCTGTGCATCCTGGCCTTCGGATACTGGGTGCTCCGGCCACTGATGCGAGAGGTAGCACGATTCCAGTCTGCGGAGCTGTTCACGCTGTTCGTTCTGTTGATCGTGCTTGCATCGGCTTGGCTGACGAATCGCGCCGGCCTGAGTCCCGCCCTTGGAGCCTTTCTTGCAGGCGTCATGCTCAGCGAAACGGAATTCCATCACCAGGTCGAATCGGAAATCAGGCCGTTCCGCGACGTTCTTCTCGGTCTCTTCTTTGTCACCATAGGCATGATGTTCGACCTGGGCAGCCTCCCCCTAATAGGGGCCCAAGCCTTTCTCCTGGCATGCATACTGATGCTCGTCAAGCTGGTCATCGTCGCCTTGGCATGCCGCATCGGATCATGGAACTTGGCCGTTGCCTTCAGAACCGGACTGTGTCTGGCTCATGGAGGCGAATTCGGCTTTGCCATCCTGATCCTGGCCCTCGACGAGAAGATCCTTGATCCGATGACGGGCCAGGTAGTGCTTGCTGGCATGCTATTCAGCATGCTTCTTGCTCCCCTGCTTATCCGGTTCAATGGCGCCCTGACCGCCCGGTTGATGCCGGATGCCGCAAAAAGAAGCCGGGAAGAGATCAGCTCGGACATTCGCGACAAGGCGAAAATGCTTTCCCGACACGTGATCGTGTGTGGCCACGGGCGCATCGGCCACCATGCCGTCGAATTTCTCCAGTCTCGCCATGTCCCTTGTCTTGCCGTGGAGCTGGATCTGGATAAGGTGCGGCAAGGCAAGCGTCAGGGGCTGCCTGTGTCGTATGGCGATGCCGCCAGCCTGGAGCTCCTGAGGGCCTGCGGCCTTGAACGGGCCGCCGCCGTCGTCATCACAATGATCGACTTCGCCACGGTGATGAAAATACTCAGGCGCATCAGGTCCGTGAACAGCCAGATCCCGGTCATTGTCAGGACGAGAAAGGAAATCCATCTCTACCAGCTTTATCAGGCCGGGGCCAGCGAGGTCATTGCGGACGCGTTCGGCAGCAACCAAATGCTCACGGAGGAAGTGCTGGACCGATGGGGATTGGACGGGAAACTCAGCCGAGCAGCCTCCTGACCGGCTCAAAGCTCTTCCGATGCAAGGGCGTGATCCCATGACACCTCATCGCCGACAAATGGGCCCGGGTTCCGTAGCCCTTGTGCGCCTCAAAGCCGTACTCAGGATATCTGACGGCCATGAGACTCATGAGACGGTCCCTGACGACCTTGGCAAGAATCGAGGCTGCGGCAATGCACTGAACCCTGTCATCTCCGCCCACAACCGCCTCAACCGCGGGATGTCCCAGTGGTGGCGCATGACGTCCATCAACGACCACCCTGTCCGGCCTGAGAGGCAATCTGTCCATGGCCCGCCTCATGGCCAAAAATGTGGCCTGGAGGATGTTTAACCGATCGATCTCCTCGACGCTGGCAGAGGCCAGCGCAAACGCTCGGGCATGTCGCCGGATATGATGATACATGGCATGGCGCTTGCGGGCGGAAAGCCGCTTGGAGTCCCGATAGGCCCCATACATCGGGTCATCCACATCCAGCACGACGACAGCGGCGACAACCGGACCGGCCAGCGGGCCACGCCCAACCTCGTCGACACCGGCAACCAGCTCCTCCCGCATCAGCGGTGCGGACGCTCGCACTTGCGCACCCGGAGCTTCCTGCCGTGAACGGACAGGATTTCGGCCCATTCGCCTTCATCAATGAATTCATCGGATTCGGCCACCCAGAGCTTGCTGTGGTACAAGATCTTTCCCTTCGGATTGATCGGCTCCATGACGCGGACCTTGCTGCCAATCATATGTTGGGTCTCTCCCACCAGTTCGGTGCCCCGGGCAACCCGATACAGACCGAGAAAATAGCCCAGGGCCAGGGTCGAGCCGAAAAACACCAGGGATTCGCGAACCAGTGAAGGACCGTAAAGCTCGTGAACTACACCCGTGGTCACGGCACCACCCAACACGGCCAGGATGTGGCGCACAGCCTGTTCGGTATTGAATCGTCTGCGTTGCATGCCTCCCCCTGCAAATACGAGCCCGGCGTTACGCCCCTATTGAAGCAGAACCGAAACCGAAGCGCCATGAGATCAGCGCAGTTCGCCTCCATGCCGGCTCGACAGGGCCTCGACCACCTTGCGAACGACTTCATCCGCCTGTTCCTGCGTCAGTGTGCGGGATGCATCCTGGAGCGTCAGGCGGAAACCAAGGCTGCGCTTGTCCCCGGGAATGCCCTTGCCCGTATAGACGTCAAAGATGTAAACATCGGCAAGCAGGGCCCCCGCCGCCCTGGCTGCCGTCTGCAAGAGTGCATCCGCTGGGATGGAACGGTCAAAAAGCATGACGATATCCCTTTGCACCGAAGGAAACTCCGGCAGCGGCTCAAACCTGGGGCGCTTCGGCTGCGGCAACAGATCCAGATCAACCCAGGCTGCAAAAACGGCGGCTTCCAGTCCGTAATCGGTGGCGATGGAACGATCGATCCTTCCCAGCGCACCAACAAGCTGCTTGCCGATCATGATGCGGGCCGACTGCCCCGGCTGCAATCCGGGGATCTCGTCATCGGCCAGAAACCGCCCCTTGAGCCCGACAGCGGCAAGCCAGTCCTCAAGTGCGCCCTTCAAATCGAAAAAGTCCGCCATGCGTGCGGATGTGTGCCATTCATCACGCTGAACCTCGCCACACATGAGCCATGCCAGCACCCTGTGCTCGCGGTGGGCCTTGTCCCCGGCTTCGTAGATGCGCCCAAGTTCGGTGAGAAACACGCCCGACTGCTGCCGGTTCATGTTGTGGCGCGCGACCCGCAGGAGCCCCGGCCAAAGGCTGCGCCGCATCAGGCGCATATCCTCGGCAATCGGATTGACCAATTTCAGATCCCGTCCGTCATCACGCACGAAATGGCGCTGCTCGTCCTCGGAGATGAAGGCATAGGTGATGGCCTGGACCGCGCCTGCAGACACGGCAAGATCCAGATAGTTCTCCTTCTGCTGCATCTTGCGCGCCAACAAATCGGGCATCCGGACCGGAATGGCGTCATAGCCGAGAATGCGCGCATATTCCTCGGCGAGATCCTCAGGAATGGCAATGTCATGCCGGAAACCAGGCGCATGAACCTGCATGAGATCGTCCTGAACCTGCACGCGAAACTCCATGCGCTCGAGTACCCTGTCCGCCTCCCGAGGAATCGGCCGTCCAAGCCGATCTTCCAGTTCGCTACGCCGACAGCGGATCGTGCGACCTGCGGCAAGTCCGGCAAGATCACCCAGACAGAGTACAGGACCTGCGCGCCCACCGAAAAGATCCACGAGGATCTTCGTTGCCTGCTCAAGAGCCGGACCGACCATGGAGGGGTCGACGCCGCGCTCAAAACGCATTGAGGATTCCGAAACAAGACCATGCTGCCGCCGCGAGGTACTGATGCATGAGGGATGGAAGAAGGCCGATTCAAGCACCACGTCCGTCGTGTCTTCTTTGACCCCGGATGCTTCGGACCCGATGATCCCGGCCAGGGCCACGACTGCGCGATCATCCGCAACAACCAGATCGCCGGGGTTCAGCTCATAACGGTGCCCATCCAGGGCATCCAGCACCTCGCCCCTTGTTGCCCGACGAACCGTGAGATGGCCTTCCAGCCTGCCGGCGTCAAAGGCATGCATCGGCTGTCCCAGATACAGCATGACATAATTGAGTACATCCACGACACCATTCACGGATCTCATGCCGGCCTGGATCAGGCCGCGCTTCATCCACTCGGGGGCATCCCCGACGCGCAGCCCTTCGATGCGGCGGGCCATGTAGCAGGGGACATGCCCGGCATGCTCGACCTTCACTCGGGGCTTCGGAACGGCAGCGTCAACCGTCAGGCTCACATCCCCGACCCTGGCCAGCGGCAGCCCCAAGTCGGCCGCAAGCTCACGCGCAATGCCGCGCACACTCATGCAATCGCCCCGGTTCGGCGTGATGGACAGATCAATGATCGCTTCCTCGAGGTCAAGATAGGAACCCACTTCTGCGCCAACCGGGGCATCCGCGGGAAGGATGAGCAATCCATCCGCATCCTCGGCCAGACCAAGCTCAGCAGCTGAACAGCACATGCCGTAGCTGACTTCGCCACGGATCTTTCCCTTTCTGATCACCATACCGCCGGGCAGTCGCGTGCCAATCGTGGCCACGGGCACCTTGTCACCGACGGTCATGTTGGATGCGCCGCACACGATGGACAGCGGTTCATCCTTACCGATATCCACCTGCAAGAGCTTCAGACGATCGGCGTTGGGATGGGGCTTCATCGACAGGATACGCCCGACAACCACGCCGGCGATATCCGCCCGGGGCGTCTCGACGGACTCAACTTCGTGGCCCAGGCGGATCAGCCGCTCGGTGACTTCCTGTACGGAAATCTCGAGTGGAACGAGCTCCTTCAACCAGGACAAAGGAATCCTCATGCTCCCATCCTCCTCAGGAATCGGACATCATTCTCAAAAAACAGACGCAAATCAGGGATGCCATGCTTGAGCATGACCAGACGCTCCACGCCCAGGCCGAAGGCAAAGCCCGAATACCGCCGGTGATCAATCCCGACGGCCTTCAGCACATTGGGATGAATCATGCCGCTGCCCAACACCTCAAGCCAGCCGGTCTGCTTGCAGACCCGACAGCCCTTGCCCTCACAAAACACGCAACCGATATCGACCTCGGCGGAGGGTTCGGTGAAGGGGAAGTAGCTGGGCCTCAGCCGTATGGGAAGATCCCTGCCGAAGTAGCTCGAGAGAAAGAAGCTCAACACGCCCTTCAGATGGGCCATTGAAAGCTTCCTGTCCACCTGGAAGACCTCCACCTGATGAAACATCGGCGAGTGTGTCATGTCATAATCACAACGAAAGACCCGGCCAGGGGCGACCACGGCCAACGGAGGCTCCTCTCCGCGCTTGACCATGGACTGCATGGTCCGGATCTGGACCGGCGAGGTATGCGTGCGCAGCAAATGACCATCGGCAAAAAAGAATGTGTCATGCATGGCTCTCGCCGGGTGCTCCGGCGGAATGTTCAAGGCATCGAAGTTATGAAATTCGTCCTCGACTTCAGGCCCCTCGGCCACCAGGAAACCCAATTGCTGAAAAATGGCCGTCATTTCATCAAGACCCTTCTGGACCGGATGCACTGCGCCCCGTGGGTGGCGCCGGCCTGGCAGCGTGACATCGATGCGTTCGGCTGCAATGCGTTCTTCCTCAAGCCGGACCTGCAAGAGGCTTTCGCGTTCGCGCAATGCCTCGGCCAGCTCGTGTTTGAGACGGTTGACCGCGCTCCCGATAAGCGGACGTTCTTCTGCGGGCAGTCGTCCAACCCCCTTGAGCATCTCGGTCAAGGCGCCTTTTTTGCCCAGATAACGTATGCGCAACTGCTCCAGCGATTGCAGCGAATCCGCCTGATGAATCCGCTCGACCGCTTCATGTCCGAAACGCTCGAGTCGCTCTTTCATATCCGCCAGATCAGACATGTCTGCCCCCTCTAGATCTATCCAGTCCCGTGGCGGGATCAAGCCCCCGGACAGGGCCCGATACGCATAAAGGCAGGGCCAGAGCCCTGCCTTTATGCATCAGCATCACGGAGAGTCTGCCGTCCAGGCTTACTGAATGTTTGCCCTGGCCAAGTCCGCAAGCTTGGCAAACGCGCTCTTGTCCTGCACGGCAAGATCGGCAAGCACCTTGCGGTCAAGTTCGATGCCGGCCTTGCCCAGACCATGCATGAAACGGGAATAGCTCAGGCCATGCTGACGTGCCGCCGCGTTGATGCGCGTGATCCAGAGGCTGCGAAACTGGCGCTTCCTGACCTTGCGATCACGGTAGGCATACTGGCGTGCCTTGTCCACGGCCTGGGTCGCCACACGGAAGCAGTTCTTCCTGCGGCCGCGATATCCAGCTGCGGCCTTGATGACCTTCTTATGGCGTGCATGTGCCTGAACACCTGATTTCACTCGAGGCATGGTTGTCTCCTGTTCCGATTACTTGTAGGGGACCAGCCGGTCCAACGCAGGCGCATCAGCGGCTGCGACCAGATCGCTCTGACGGAAGCCCCGCTTCCTCTTGGAGGACTTCTTGGTCAGGATATGACTGGCAAACGCCTTGTTTCTCTTCCACTTCCCACTTCCGGTCCGGGAGAAGCGCTTGGCCGCCCCGCGATTGGTTTTCATCTTCGGCATCGTTCTTCCTTCCTTACTTCTTCTGGGGCGCCAGAACCATGATCATCTGCCGCCCTTCCAGGTTTGGCATCTTTTCAGGCTTGCCCAGGTCCTCCACCCGGGACGCAATCAACTTCATCTGTTCGGCACCGCGATCCGTATGCGCCATCTCGCGCCCGCGGAACCGAATCGAAACCTTGACCTTGTTGCCCTGCTCAAGGAATTTCCTGACATGTCTGACCTTGACCTCAAGGTCATGCACATCGGTGTTTGCGCCCACCTTCACTTCCTTGACCTGGACCACATGCTGGCGCTTTCGGGCCTGGCTTGCCTTCTTGCTCTGTTCATACTTGTATTTACCGTAGTCCATGATCTTGCAGACCGGCGGATTCGCCTTGGCCGAAATCATCACAAGATCAAGCCCCTTATCAGTGGCCCGGGAAATCGCATCCTGCAGGGACAAAACCCCGATCTGTTTCCCCGTTTCATCAACAACCCGGACAGTCGAAGCCTCGATTGCCCAATTCACCGGTAAATCTACTTTGATACAAAGCCCCCTTTAAGCCAATGCTTACTGATAATTGATGCGCATTTCACGCATGCGTGCAAGCCAATCGTCGACATGCATGCTGCCGAGGTTTTCGCCAGCCAGACTCCGCACCGAAATCCTGTTCTCCTCCATCTCGCGATTGCCCGCAATCAGGATGAACGGAATCCGGTTCAGGGTATGGGCGCGCACTTTATAGCCGACCTTCTCATTACGCAAGTCCATTTCAACACGGAAGCCCTCGGCTTCCATACGCCGATGCAGGCTGCGGACATATTCGGCCTGTGCATCGGTGATGTTGCAGACCACGGCCTGCACCGGAGCAAGCCAGAACGGAAACTTGCCCTCATAATGTTCAATGAGCATGCCGATGAACCGCTCCATCGAACCGAGAATGGCGCGATGCAGCATCACCGGCGTTTTCCTGCTTCCATCCTCGGCCACGTATTCCGCGCCGAGCTTGCCCGGCATGGAAAAGTCCACCTGAATGGTTCCGCATTGCCAGATCCGGCCCAGACAGTCCTTGAGCGAGAACTCGATCTTCGGGCCATAAAAGGCGCCCTCGCCCGGATTCAGCCCATATTCAATTCCCTTGGAGCGCAGCGCGGTATGCAAGGCGTGCTCCGCCTTGTCCCATTGCTCATCGGTACCCACGCGCTTTTCGGGACGATCGGACAGGAAAATGATCACCTCTTCGAATCCGAAGCGGCGATACACCTCATAGGTCAGGTCAATGAAGCGGCAGACCTCGTCCTGAATCTGTTCCTCGGTACAAAAGATATGGGCATCATCCTGCACGAAATTGCGCAGCCGCATCAGCCCGTGCAGGGTGCCCGAGGGTTCCTTGCGGTGACAGGAGCCGAATTCGGCAAGCCGCAACGGCAGCTCCCTGTAGGAGTGCAGGTGCTGATTGAACACCTGGACATGACAGGGGCAATTCATCGGCTTGATGGCATAGTCGCGATTCTCGGTGCTGGTCGTGAACATCTCATCATGGAACTTGTCCCAATGGCCGGATTTCTCCCAGAGCTTCCTGTCCACGACCTGGGGCGTCCGGATTTCCTGCTCAATGGTCTGCCAAAGCTGCCAGCCCTTGGGGTGCCAGAAAACCATGCCCGGCGCCTCTTCCTGCAGGTGAAACAGGTCCATGACCTTGGCCAGCCGGCGATGGTCACGCTTTTCGGCCTCTTCCAGCCGCTTCAGAT
>WFOK01000043.1 GCA_015488115.1 Mariprofundaceae bacterium | reverse complement strand
GCGCCCATCTGCCATCATGGATGCCTGCACAACATGGCTCAGGGGCATGCTGAGGCTTGATGACGGCGTTGGCGGTCGATTGACTGGCATGCATCCCCGCTTCGCGGACGCTTTCATTGGATGGTAGATGGATGTTTTTGAGGAGGCTCTAGATATGACAATCAATGGAAAGAAGCTGTCTATTATATAGAGCCAGGCAAGACAAAAGTGCGCGACTATAATGTGTTATTTGAAATGGCATATAAAAAACTTACAGGAAATTAAAAGCGAACAAAGCGCCGCACCTCCCCCAAGAGCGGCGACGTTTCATGGTTGAACGTAGTTTGGCAGTTTGCGCGAGGGAAAATCAATTTTGCGAAGCTCGCAGTGCTCTTGGGGCGTTGAGCTTTGCCGTTAGCTGCTCCTCAGAATCTCGACGATCAGTTCCGCGAAATCCTCGCCCTTGGCCAGTGGGGGAAGCATCTCGACATCCTCGCCAGCGGCCTGCGCAGCCATCTCATCCATGCTTCGGCCCTCGAACAGCAGCATCGGCTGCAGACGTATCGGGCCGACGCCATCCTCGCGCCAGAGCCTGACGACCGAGGCCACGGTCGGCTCGGCATGCAGGGCGCCGTGCGCGACCAGCGTGCAGCGCCGATTGCGCGCATGCAGCGCCGCATACAGTGCCTCGAAACCGACGAAGCGATACAGACCAAAAAGCGCATTGACCCGACGTCCGTCCCTCGTAACCCGTCCATAGGCAAGCTCGGCAATGGCATCGGCATGGGCGGCAAGCGAGGGCAACAACACGGCATCCGAACGGTTAGCCAGCGCCGGCACGTCCTCCGCCTGATGCCGGCCCTGCCCGAGAAACAGCGGCAATACATGCGCGCCCTTCGGCAGCCGCGCATCGGACAAAAAGGCGCAGCCGACTTCCTCACCCAGGTGCTCGGACACCCGCGCAGCCAGCATCCGCGCCTGTTCCGCGTGCCGCGCATCACTCGATCCGTGGGCAAGCAAAACGAACATCAGAACTCCACGCCCTGCTGGGCCGGAATGCCGGCATCATAGGCATGCTTGAGCGGGCGCATCTCGGTGACCGTGTCGGCCACCGAGATGACTTCGGGTGGCGCGCCGCGACCGGTCAGCACCAAGTGCATCCAGTCGGGCTTTTCCTCACGGATGAAGGCGGCGATCTCCTCACCGCCAATCCAGCCGTAGCTGGCGCAATAGTTGATCTCGTCGAACACCAGCAGATCGAATTCCTGCGAGCGCACCTTGGCCTTGCACAACTCCCAGATCGCGCGGCTGGTCCTGATGTCCTGCTCCGGATTCTTCGTATCCCAGGTGAAACCGTCGCCCAGCGCATGCCACTCGATGTTGTCGAATTTCTCGGCTGCCTGCTGCTCGCCGGTCTTCCACTTGCCCTTGATGAACTGGATCACACACACCTTCATGCCCCAACCCGCGGCCCGAAAGGCCATGCCGAACGCACTCGATGATTTCCCCTTGCCCTCGCCGGTGAGCACCAGCGTAACACCCCGGCGCAATGCTCTTCGCTTGATACCCATCTCCTCCCCCTAAGGCAGTGCCAGTTCGACGCGCAGCATGCCCACCCTGGCCGTTGAAAGCAGCGGATCGCCGCCCGGATGCAGAATCCATTGCAGGGCCGGATGAACATGCAGCCAAGCCGTGATCACGGCATCATAATCCAATTCGATGACCGTTTCAGCGTCCAGCCGGCCAAGCGCGCGCCGCGCCGCATCGCTGAAATGCGCCCGGGCCACGGCCAGCCCCAGGCTGTCATCGGATCGCCCCGGCAAGGGACCATGCACATGCAGCCCCAGACCGACATAGCGATCAATCTCGTTGCGATCCGCCTGCGCAAGGCCGAGTTGCATGAACATGGCCGCCTTGCCGTCTTCCCAGCCGAACAGCGGCTGGTCCGCAAGCACATAGACGCCGGCGTCCGAGCCGAACTGGCGGCCATCCGGCCCGGTCCTGTCGCCCGAATGCCGCCATGCACCCAGCTTGTAGACCGCTCCATCATGCAAGCAGTCCAGCTCGGTGATCAGCATCAGGCCTTCACGGGACGGATGGATGCCGCGCGTGGTCGGATCGCCATCGTAAACGGCCGCCATCCAGAGAAGGCCGTCCGCCGCATAGGCCAGTCTCAGGCCCGCGCCGGCCTCCGGCCACAGCGATGCGGGCACATTGACCGAGATTTCCGGCCCGATGCCAAACGATGAATTCATGAACAGGCTGGCCTGCTCGCTGACATAGAATTCGCTGTTCATATCATGCCATCCGAACAGCAGGGAAAGACCGCCATCGAAACGTTGCTCATACCATAACTGCTGCAGCCTCATGCGGTTCCGGTCCGCGATATTGCTGGCCGTCTGGATATCCCCGATCAGGCTGGCGCTGGGATCCGCGCCATGATTCGTCAAGATCTCGGCATAGACGTATCCCCCGGCCCACCATCCGGCCTCGGCCGTATCCAGATGGATGCCCAGATCGGTCGAGCCGAGCGCCTCGTCGCCTGTGCGCAGCCCGCCGCCCGCATTGCGCACGATTTCACCCACATAGAAGACCTCGATCTCCAGTCCCGGCACCCGATCCGCCCAGGCGGAAAAGGGTCCGAACATGAACGCCGGCAGGAGCAGAACCATCCATGCAGACCACTGCACCATACCGCCATGCAGCCATGTCGGACGAATGCCCCGGGGCCGATGCCCCATGAACAGAGCCGAAAATCGCATGCCTGTCTCCTCTTCGGTTGCCTCGAACTCGGTCCGCCGTTCCAGCGCTGCGGAAGGTCAGACCTCTCCCCCCATGATTTCGCTCCAGAGATCATCGATGCGCCGCTTCACCGAGGCATCCATGACAATTGGCCTCCCCCATTCCCGAGAGGTCTCGCCCGGCCATTTGTTCGTGGCGTCGATCCCCACCTTGGAGCCGAGGCCCGCGATCGGGGAGGCGAAATCCAGATAATCGATGGGCGTGCGCTCGACAAGCGTGAAATCGCGCGCCGGATCAACGCGCGTGGAAATGGCCCAAACCACCTCCGGCCACGAACGGCAGTCGATGTCCTCGTCGACGACAATGATGAATTTCGTGTACATGAACTGGCGAAGATAGGACCAGACACCGAACATGACCCGCTTGGCATGGCCGGCATATCCCTTGCGGATCGACACGACGGCCACACGGTACGAACACCCCTCCATCGGAAGGTAGAAATCGACGATCTCGGGAAACTGCTTCTGCAGAATGGGCACGAACACCTCGTTGAAGGCCAGCCCGAGCACGGCAGGCTCATCCGGCGGCTTGCCCGTGTGCGTGGAATGGTAAATCGCATCGCGGCGCATGCTCATGCGCTCGACCGTGAACACGGGAAAACGCTCAACCTCGTTGTAGTACCCCGTATGATCGCCGAACGGCCCCTCGTCGGCATATTCATCGAGCGAGACATGCCCCTCCAGCACGATCTCGGCGGAAGCGGGCACCTTCAGCGGTACGCTCAGGCCTTCGGTCAGTCGCGTGCGCGAACCGCGCAGCAATCCCGCAAACTGATACTCGGACAGCGTATCGGGGATCGGCGTCACGGCTGCCAGGATCGTCGCCGGATCGGCTCCAATGACCACGGCGCAGGGAAACGACTTCATGCCCGCGGCCTTGGCCTCACGATGGTCCTGCGCTCCCCCCCGATGCTTGAGCCAACGCATGATCAGGCGATTGCGTCCGATCAACTGCTGGCGATAGATGCCGAGATTGAAGCGAGACTTGTGAGGCCCCCGGGTCACGACAAGCCCCCAAGTGATCAGCGGTGCGGCATCGCCGGGCCAGCAGCGCTGGATCGGCAACCGCGAAAGATCGACGTCCTCACCCTCCCAGCTCATCTCCTTCCAGGGGGCATCCCGCTGGGTCTTCGGATGCATGTCCATGACCTTGCGCAACATCGGAAACTTGTCCCACAAATCACGAACGCCCGCGGGCGGCTCCGGCTCCTTCAGATAGGCAAGCAGCGTGCCGATCTCCCGCAGCTCGTCAGCAGATTCCCGGCCCATGCCCAGCGCAATGCGCTCGGACGTGCCGAACAGATTCGTCAGCACGCGCATGTCCGATCCCCTGACCCGCTCAAACAGCAGCGCAGGCCCGCCCGCACGCAACACGCGGTCCGAGATCTCCGTGATTTCGAGGTCCGTGGACACCTCGACGGGCACCCGGCGCAGCAGCCGGCGCCCTTCAAGCTCGGCCAGAAAGGCCCGCAGATCCCTGGCGCTCATGCCACCCTGCGCTCCGCATCGCGCACCACGAACAGGCCATCCAGGCGGTACAGGCGCATCATGTCCCGCACTGCGGGGGCAAGTCCGACAAGCTCGAAGCGCCTGTCATGGCGACGGCTCCACTGGATGCCCTCGACCAGCGTGGCCAGCCCCGATGCATCCATGGCCGCGCAACGCGAAAGATCCACGCAAACGGATTTCACGCCTGAGGCAAAAAGCTCCTGCAGCGCCTGCTGCATTTGGGGAGCATTGCCATAGTTCACGCCGCCCTCGACGATGAGCACGGCCTCGTCTTGCTCACGCTCCACCCGCAATGACAAATCCATTCAACCCCCGACGGGCACGCCATCATCCGCGCCCCTGGCGCCAAGCCTAACCATCGGCCGGGGAATGAAAAGCGCAAGCCACTTCCTTGCGCGGCATCCGCCCCTTGGTTAGCGTCCCGCATCCAAGAAACTTTGAAATGATTCAACGGAATCATGGCGGGGGAACCGAATGCTGGAAACCATGCGCAATCAGGCGCAATCATGGATCGCCAAGGTCATCCTGGGCGGCGTCGTGCTGTCATTTGCCCTCTGGGGCATTGGTGACTACTTCCTGGGCAGCCATATCGAGCCGGTGGCCGAGGTGGATGGCTCGCCGATCACACAAGCCGAATTCGCCCAGGCTTATGAGCGGCAACTGAACAATTACCGCAGCATGCTCGGCAGCCAGTTCTCGAAGGAGCTCGTCGAGTCACTCGGCCTGAAGAACACGACCCTGCAAACCATGATCAACCGCCGCTTGATGGTCGAGCAGGCACGAAAGCTCGGGCTTGTCGTGCCGGCCAGCATGATCGTGGCCAATGTTCGGCAGGAAAAGGCCTTTCAGTCGGCCGGTCGCTTCGACCCCCAGCGCTATCGCATCCTGACCCGCAACATGGGCTTCGCAACCCCTCAGGATTATGAGCAGGAACTGGCCCGGGATCTGCTTATCGATATGTTGCAGAGAACGATGACGGATTCCGCGCGCGTCAGCGATGCCGAGGTCCACGACCGCTTTGTGCATGACTACGAAAAGCGCGTGTTTGCCGCCATCATCATCGACCCCAGGGATCTGGAGAAGGAAGTGAGCGTGGGCCCGGAACAGGCCAAGGCTTGGTATGAGGCCCACAAGCAGGACTATCTCTCGCCGCTGCGCGTCCGGCTCAGACTCGTGGATATCGACCCGGCCGAACTGGCCAAGGACCTGACCATCAGCAAGAGCGAGCTCGACAAGGCCTACGAGGAAAACATCGCCCGCTACACGAAGCCCGAACAGCGCCACGCCCGGCACATCCTCGTGAAGGTCGGCCAGCAGGCATCCGAAGGCGCGCGCAAGGCCGCTCGGCAGAAGATCGAGGCGGCACTCAAGCGCATTCGCGGCGGCGAGGATTTCGCCAAGGTGGCCAGGGAGGTGTCCGAGGATCCGACAGCCGCCAAGGGAGGCGACCTGGGCTGGTTCTCCCGCGGATCCATGGTCGCCCCGTTCGAGGAAGCCGTGTTCAGCATGAACCCCGGAGAAGTCAGCGACATTGTCGAAACACCGTTCGGCTTCCATATCATCAAGCTCGAGGGCATCCGGCCCGAGCAGGTACTTCCCCTGGAGAAGGTGCGGCCCGAACTCGAGGCTGAAATCCGCCGCAACATGGGCGCGGACGAGGCCTACAATCTGTCCCAGGATCTGGACGACGCCCTCGGACGCGAGGGGTCGCTTGTGGCTGCCGCCAAGGCCATTGGGCTGAGCGTGCGCGAGATCGGACCGATCAGTGCCACCGAGGCGCTGGCCGATCCTGTGCTGGCCGATGCAACGGTTCGTCAGCGAGCGTTCTCGATGCAGCCGGGCGATCCGGTCGACATCGAGGAAACCCAGCAGGGACACTTCGTGGCCATCGAGGTGGTTGAACGCCTGGAACCCAAGCCACTGCCGTTTGCCAAGGTCGCCGAACGCGCCCTTGCCGATGCGCGGCTGGCCGCAGCAAGGGAAAAGGCCGACAAGCTTGCCGAAGAAGTGCTCAAGGTCGCAGCCGAGGGCAAGAATGCCGAGGCGCTCGCCCAGCGTTTCTCGCTGCCCAAGTTCATTTCCAAGCCCGTGCGCTTCAACGGCGACGGAGACAAGGCGGACTGGCTGACACGCGCCGTTCTCGACAACGGCTTTGCCCTGCCCAAGGGGGCATGGCTGAAGGGCGTCCAGCAGACCCCGGCGGGGCTGACGATCGTTCAGGTGCAGGACATCCTGGCTGCGCCGGAGGACGAATTCGCCGCCCGGAAGGAACAGATCCGCCAGCAGGTGCGCCAGGCCAAGGGGGCTGTCCGCTTCGCCCGCTGGATGAGCGCGCTGCGCGATGAACATGAGGTGCGCATCCACCAGGATGTGCTCTCACGCCTCTAGGCGCGGGCATGAACGCGATCGCGGTGCCTGCCGGACATAAAAAAACGCCCGCTCATTTCGAGCGGGCGTCCCTTTCTGGTGGAGCCAGGCGGGATCGAACCGCCGACCTCTACAATGCCATTGTAGCGCTCTCCCAGCTGAGCTATGGCCCCATCTGTCGGCTCCCTGCCGACGGGCGCGCATTCCGCCACAGACGCGGAGGCTTGTCAACATGGGGATGAAACTGTTTCGTCGCACGCTGTCCACAGACTGCCTGACGCCGCCGGCCGTCTTCTCCAGAGTCGTTGACCGCGGCGACTGCTTCCTGTTCGAATCCGCCGAGGGTGGCGAGCAATGGGGACGCTACAGCATGCTGGGCATCAGCCCCGCCACCGTGGCCACATTCGGGCGCGACGGCCACACCCGCCTGCGCCATCGCGACGGTCGCCGTGAAACGCTGGACATCGATATCCTTCAATGGCTGCGCCAGGAAGTCATCCGTCAGCAGCCCCTGCATGATGAATCCCTGCCCTTCAGCGGTGGCGCCGTGGGCTATTTCGGCTATCCGATGGTGTCGCACTTCGAGGCCATCCCCGATGACCTGCCCGATCCGATCGCAGCCCCCATCGCCGCATTCCTGCTCGTTGACCGCTTCATGATCTTCGACAACCTGAAGGGCACGCTCACTTGCTGCGTGCGTCTGCCCGCCCATGAGCAGCAGGAGGCTGAAAAGATCCTCGATCGTATGGAACAAAGCCTGCGCGAGGGTGAAATGGCCGAACCCCTGCACCTGGACATCGGCGCCAAACCATCCGAGCCTCCGACACCGCAGATGTCGCAACAGGCCTTCGAGGCCGCCGTGGCCCGGGCGCGCGAATACATCCATGCGGGCGACATCTTCCAGGTCGTCCTGTCGCAGCGCTTCAGCAAGCCATTGAGCAGTCATCCGTTCGACGTGTACCGGGCCGTACGGCACATCAACCCCTCGCCTTATCTGTTCTACCTGCATATCGACGATCTCATCCTGGTCGGCTCCTCGCCCGAAATCCTGGTGCGCAAGGATGGCCGCGATGCGGTCGTGCGTCCGATTGCGGGCACGCGGCCCAGGGGGCACACCCGCGACGAGGATCGCGCCCTGGAAAAGGAGCTGCTGGCCGACGAGAAGGAACGGGCCGAGCATGTGATGCTCGTCGATCTGGGACGTAACGATCTCGGTCGGGTCTGCGAGTATGGCACCGTGCATGTCACTGACTCGATGGTCATCGAGCGCTATTCGCATGTCATGCACATTGTCTCGCAGGTCGAGGGCAGGCTGCGCCCGGACTGCGATGCCATCGATCTGCTGGCCGCGACCTTCCCGGCCGGCACGGTGTCCGGCGCCCCCAAGGTGCGCGCGATGGAGATCATCCACGAACTCGAGCCCGTATGCCGGGGTCCATATGCCGGCACCGTGGGCTACATCGATTTCGGCGGCGAGCACATGGACACGGCCATCGCCATCCGCACGGCCATCATCCGCCAGGGGCGCATCCATATCCAGTCGGGCGCGGGCATCGTTGCCGATTCCGTTCCGGTGCGCGAACATCGGGAATGCGTGAACAAGGCCATGGCCATGTTCCGCGCCGTGGCTCTGGCCGAAGCTCAAGCGGAGAGACAGAAACGATGATACTGGTCATCGACAACTACGATTCATTCACGTTCAATCTGGTCCAGTATCTGGGAGAACTGGGCGAGGATCCGGAGGTGTTCCGCAACGACAGGATCACGCTGGACGAAATCGAGCGTCTGGCGCCCGAACACATCCTGATCTCCCCGGGGCCGTGCACACCGAACGAGGCCGGCATCTCGATGGATGTCGTACGCAGGTTCTCCGGGCGCATTCCGATCCTTGGCGTGTGCCTCGGGCACCAAGCCATCGCCAGCGCCTTCGGCGGCCGTGTTGAACGCGCCGCACGCCTGATGCACGGCAAGACAAGCCCGATCCATCATGATGGCAGAGACCTGTTCCGCGGCATCCCATCCCCGTTCACGGCCACGCGATATCACTCGCTGATCGTGGCCGAGCCCCTGCCGGATGACCTGCTCCGCACCGCCTGGACCGAGGAAGGCGAGCTCATGGGGCTCAGGCACCGCACGCATCCGACCTTCGGCGTTCAGTTTCATCCCGAGTCGATCCTGACCGAGCACGGACACCAAATGCTGAAGAACTTCCTGGAGATCAGGCCATGAGCGAAAGGCTGAGGGCATATCTTCGCGAGCTGCAGGCGCATCGGCTCCCCGATGCGCAAAGCACCGAAGCGGTATTCCGCGCAATCATGGACGGCGAACTGACCGCGGCGCAGATCGCGGCCGTGCTGATGGGCCTGTCCGTGCTCGGGGAAAATGCGGACGTCATCGAAGGCGCGGCCCGGGCGATGCGCGCGGCTGCGGTGCGCATCCGTCCCAAGTGCGAAGGCCTGCTGGACACCTGCGGCACCGGAGGCGATGGCGCCTCGACGTTCAACATCTCGACCACCGTG
This sequence comes from Mariprofundaceae bacterium, assembly GCA_015488115.1. Classification (GTDB taxonomy): domain Bacteria; phylum Pseudomonadota; class Zetaproteobacteria; order Mariprofundales; family Mariprofundaceae; genus J005. Next base: position 1,058 of record WFOK01000043.1, on the reverse strand, counting down.
GCCTTCGTTGCGGCCGCTTGCGGCGTACCCGTGGCCAAGCACGGCAACCGTGCCATCTCGTCGAAATCCGGCAGCGCCGATGTGCTGGAAGCGCTGGGCGTAAACATCGATCTCGGTCCCGAGCAGGTCTGCCGTTGCATCGAACGGATCGGCATCGGCTTCCTGTTCGCTCCCAGCCATCACCCGGCCATGCGGCATGCCGGACCCGTGCGCCGCGAGCTGGGTGTACGCACGGTGTTCAATCTTCTCGGGCCCTTGACGAATCCCGCCGGTGCCCCATATCAGGTGCTGGGTGTGTATGCCGAGGACAGGCTCGAGCCTGTAGCCGAGGCATTGAGCCGGCTGGGCGCGCGGCGCGCGCTCGTCGTGCATGGTGACGACGGCCTTGACGAGATCACGACCACGACGACCACGCATGCGATGCTGGTCGAGCGCCATGCCCCTGCACAACGCTTCGAACTCGATCCGGCCGCATTCGGCATGCCCTATGCCAGGCCCGAGGCGATCGCCGGTGGCGACGCTGCCACGAATGCCGCCATCATCCGGCACATCCTCGCAGGCCAGCATGGCGCGGGCCGCGACATCGTGCTGCTCAATGCGGCGGCCGCCCTCTGGATCGCTGGCAAGGCCGATGGCATCCCGGCCGGACTGGAGCTGGCGGCCCATGCCATCGATTCCGGGCGCGCCCGGGAAAAACTGGAGGCCCTGATCGCCTTCAGCCGGACCATGCGGGACGATCCATGAGCTCGATTCTGCACGAAATCGCCGACTACAAGCGGACATGGGTGGCCGAGCGCAAGCGTCTCATGCCGGCGGCGGAGCTGCTCATGCAGGCGCGCGAGCGGAAGCCACTGGATTTCGCCGGCGCCCTGATCTCGCGCATCCGCCGATGCGAGAATGCGGTCATCGCCGAGGTGAAGAAGGCCAGTCCGTCCAAGGGCGTCATCCGGGCCGATTTCGATGCCCTGGCCATTGCCCGCGCTTACGAGCGGAACGGCGCAAGCTGTCTGTCCGTGCTGACCGACGTGCGCTATTTTCAGGGAAGCGATGCCTACCTG
>WFOK01000042.1 GCA_015488115.1 Mariprofundaceae bacterium | reverse complement strand
GCTTTCCTGGAATTCGGGTTCATGGAGCGCTTCATCACCGAGCCAGCCAGCCTCCACTTCCACCACGCATTTCCGGGTGGGCTTCTGGCGCACTCACTGGAATGCGCGGAAGCTGTAGCTTGGTTTCCTGGACTGGAAACGGACTTGCGGGACCTCGCCGTGGTGGCTGCCCTGTTTCACGATGCGGGAAAGACGCTGGTGTTTCGCAACCAGCGGCGAACGCGCATAGGTCACCTCGTATCCCACGATGCACTGACGTTGCGGGCCCTCCACGCTCCCCTCTCGTGGCTTGAGCAAGCATGGCCGGATGCATCGCACGCATTGATGCACATCTGGACTTGTCGAAGCGAGAAACGCTGGGGATACAGGACACTCAACCCGGTGGCACAACTCGTGCAGATGGCGGATCGCTGGAGCGCGGAATCCGACAAATACCGGGCCGCATTCGCGGACGCGGGCCCATGGCAGAATTGCGCTCAATTCGCCAACGGAGAGAGCTTTTGGAGGCCCTTGCCACCCGAGGACAATGGCACACTTGCCATGAAGGAGCGAGTCAATGGCTAGGCGTTCATTGAGGGTTGTGATCGAGGAGGATCTGGTTCTGCCCGAGAGCGCTATCGACCTTCTTTGCGAGGAGTTCATGAAGTGGCGAAGCGAGTAGCGCTATACCTTCGCTCCAGCAAGGATCGCCATGACGTCAGCGTCGAGTCCCAGCGTCGAGAACTGACGCAATACGCTGCAGACCAGGGCGACATCATCGTGGCGGAGTTCGTGGACAAGGTGGAATCGGCCAAGACCGCTAACCGACCCGCGTTCCAGGAAATGATGGCCGAGGTGAAATCCCCTAACTGCCGATTCCAGAAGATCCTCTGCTACGACACCAGTCGCTTTTCCCGCCGCCAGTATGACGCACAGTTCTACAAGCATCTCTTGAAGAAGCACTGCATCGAACTCGTGTTCTACAAGCTTCCCAAGACCGACCCGCTGATGGATTCGGTGCTTGAATCCCTGATGGAAATCTTCGACGAGTTTCATTCCCATAAATCAAAAATGGATGGCTTGCGCGGCATGCGGGAAAACGTCAAAAAGGGATGGCGAGCAGGAGGCAGGGCACCTACTGGATACCGGCTGAGCCGAACTGTTGTCGGAACCCGAGATGGCGAGCCGATCTGCAAAAGCAAGCTTGAGCCGGACCCAAAAATGTTCGGAGTGGTGCAAAAATATCTCAAGCTTCGACTGCAGGGCATATCCCGGATCAAGGCGGCTGAAGAGGCAAAGCTGTCGCTGGCCAAGACTTCGTTGATTTATCTTGAAGAAAGCGCACTGACCTATGCCGGGCACACGGTCTGGAATCGTCACAACGAAACCATTGATGGGAAATACGTTGGTGGAAAACGTTACCGTGATCGAAAAGAATGGGTTATCCAGCGCAATACGCATATGGCCATGATTAGTGAGGAAGAAGCCGAACTCCTCCTATCCGTAAGGGAACAAGAACGCCGATCACGCAAGCGAAAGCGGGTCAGTCATTATCTGCTATCTGGCATTCTTGTTTGTCGATGTGGTAGCAACATGATTGGGGAATCGGGCTTCTACCGGTGCCAAAAGCGCTGCGGCAATCGCGGCATCAAAAAGGAAACCATTGAGAAAATCGTGGTGGAACAAGTGTTCGAACGGATCCATACGCCGGAGATGCTTCGGAAGCTGAAGCAGCAGATTGAAAATGAGCAAAAGAAATCATCGGTCAGAGACCTGAATCAGGAAATTCGCAGAGAAGCCAAACGGATAGAAAAGCAGATCGATGAGCTAATTGACTTGCTACATCAAATGCAAAACAAACGACCTATTCTTGAACGCATTGATGCGCTTGAGGAAGACCGAAAGGCACTCCTTGACCGCATGAATGGATCAGAAGAAAAGGCCAAATCCATCATTCTTTCGATATCCATGAAGACCCTGAAGCATTTTCTCAAAGAATATCGGGAATCGTTCGATCAAGGGGATGTGGAGCGAAAAAAAGGACTACTTCGCAACTGTATCGCGAAAGCTGAACTGGACGGAAACACGCTAAAAATAAACCCCAGCTATGCAAACATAACTGGGGTTAGCTGGCGTCCCCAACCGGATTCGAACCGGTGTTGCCGCCGTGAAAGGGCGGTGTCCTAGGCCTCTAGACGATGGGGACCTGTGCGATGACGCGCCGAACCCTAGATGGGGAATCCGGACCGTCAACAAAAAAATGGTGCGCCCACTAGGACTCGAACCTAGGACCCACGGATTAAAAGTCCGCTGCTCTACCAACTGAGCTATGGGCGCGCAACTGGGCGCGCAGTTTGTCGATCTTTGGGCATCTGTCAAATATTTTGGCCCTGTCGGCGCGTGCGGCCATTCCCGCATGGCCAAGTCCACCGTTCGGGCTAGAATCCGCCCATGAAGTTCCTGAGCGTACCCGACTATCACATGCACACGCCACGCTGCAATCACGCCACGGGCGATATCCGCGACTATGCCGAGGCGGCCTTAAGGGCCGGGCTGGATGAAATCGGCATGTCGGATCATTCGCCGATGCCCAATGGCTTCGACGCGGCCTGGCGCATGCGCCACGACGAACTGACCGACTACCTGCAGGAGGCCCGGCAGGTTCGCACCGAGCTTGGCGACCGGCTCAGGCTGCGCATCGGCCTGGAGGCCGATTTCCATCCGGGAAGCGAGGATTACGTCGCCGAGCTCATCGCCTCCCATGACTGGGACTTCATCATCGGTTCCGTGCACTTCATCGGTGACTGGGGCTTCGACAATCCCGACCATCTCGATGCATGGGCGGACAGGGACATCGAACGGGCCTATTGCGACTATTTCGAACTCGTGGCCGCCTCGGCCACATGCGGCCTGTTCGACATCATCGGGCATCCGGATCTGATCAAGAAGTTCGGGCACCGCCCCCCCTCGGGGAGCCGGCTGGTGCGCATGGCCGAGGAACACATGCTGCAGGCCGTCAAGCGGGCCGATGTCGTGCTGGAAATCAGCTCGGCGGGGCTGCGCAAGCCCGTGCGCGAGATCTATCCGCAGCAGCGCATCATCCAGCGCGCGGCCGAACTCGGCATTCCGTTCACATACGGATCCGACGCCCATGCGCCCGAGGACGTCGGGCATGGCATGGACCTCTGCCTGAAGGCCCTGCTGGATGCGGGCATCACCGAAGTGGCCACGTTTGAAAAACGCCGGCGCAGCATGAGGAGCTTCGTGCCTTGAAGGCCCATGTCCTGATCACCGGCGCGACCGGAGGCTTCGGCCGGCTGTTCGCAGACAGGCTGGCCAGGCGCGGGCATGCCCTTCTGCTGCACGGTCGCGATCCCGAACGGCTGGAGCACCTGCGCAAAGGCCTGCCCTCACCCGGGCACCACCGGACCCTGGTCGCGAACCTCGACCATGAATCCGGCGTGGACACCCTCATCGAGGACATCGGCGAGACCCCGCTGGAGGGACTGGTGAACAATGCCGGCTTCGGGCTCTGGGGGCGCTTTGCAAGCGTGCCCGTGGAATGGCAGTGCGCGATGCTGTACACGGACCTCGTCGCCCCCATGCGCCTGACGCACATGTTGCTGCCGCGGCTGATCGCCAACCGCGGCTTTCTGATCAATGTCTCATCGCTTGCCGGCGAGTATCCCCTGCCCTGGATGAGCGGCTATGCGGCGGCCAAGGCCGGGCTGAGCTTCTGGAGCGAGGCCCTGGCCTGCGAGCTGGCGGGAAAATTGCGGGTCGTCACGCTGGCTCCTGGCCCATCGCCCACGGGCTTCCGGGATGTCTCCGGCATGCCCGCGCGGACCGGCGGATTCTTCCGCACAGCGCCCGAGGTCGTCATCGACCGGGCCATGCACTGCCTGGACCATGGGGGCGGCTACTGCGTGCCCGGCTGGCGGCATCGCCTGCTGTGGCTCATGCAGAAGACCATACCCCGATCATGGGGGCTGCGCATCCTGGCCCGGCAAATGAGCAGAAGCGACTGATGGACAGGGCGGCCAACCGGACGATCCTGCTGAGCGGCATCATCGTGGTCCTGAACTGGTATGCCGTTCTCAGCCATGATCTCACGCCGGACTGGCCCATGCTGATCGGCTGCTCCCTGGTGACCGGCTTCCTGGTGCTCGTTTTTCCGGCCAACAGACACCACCATATCCCGGCAGGCGCTGTCCACCTGTCCGCGCTCATGGCGGCCGCGGCCGCGGCGACAAGCCTGCATGCCGCTCCGCTGTCATGGCCGGTCGTCGGCGCCCCGCTGGGGCTGGGCCTGGCTGCGCTCGCCCTGGCCGTGTATGCGGGGGTCTGTCTCATCGCGACCGGCATGTTCATGGACTGGCGGGACAGGCAGCGCTCGATGAGAAAGCCGCCGCTCATGCCGGGCGGCATGGCGCATCAGCCCTTCGTTTCCGTTCACGTGCCGCTTCATCGGGCCCCGATGGAGCATGTGCGGGACACGCTGGAGAGCCTGGCGCAATTGCACTGGCGGCATTACGAGGTGCTTGTCATCGAGCAGGGCGGCAAGCCCGGGGAGCATGCGGCCATTGCCGAGCTGTGCGCACGGCTCGGACCGAGATTCCGCTTCCTGCAGGCCGAGCATGCGGAAGCACGCGGCGCGGCCCTGAACCGGGCGAGGAAGGCATGCGATCCGGAAACGGAAATCATCGCCGTGGTGCATGCCGGCACCCGAGTGAATCCCCGGATGCTTCATGACCTCGTCTCCCAGTTCCAGGCCAAGGGCGTGGGCATCGTGCATGCCGGCCTGAGCTTCAGGGACGGGGGCAAGAGCCTGTTCAAGGCCATCTGCGAGGCCGATTACAGATCCCTGTTGTTTGCCGGCATGCGGCGCTGCGACCGGGCCGACGCCATCATCCACCATGCAAAGCTTGCCCTGGTCCGCCGCGAGACGCTCGACCGGCTTGGCGGATGGGACGAGCAGGCCTGGCTGGAGGATGCGGCCCTGGATCTTCTGGCCGTCGAGCACGGATACGAAATCGTCTATCTGGCCACGCCGTATGGCAGCACGCTGCTGCCGGAGCGCTTCGCCGACTACAGGCAGCAACGCTTCCGCTGGATCCTCGGCGCCATCGACCTGTTCCGCCGTCATGCGGCCACGCTGACGGTCGGCATGCGCGCAAGGCTGCTCGGCTCGCTGCTGCCCTGGATGAATGACGGGCTGATCGTGGCCCTGAGCATCGCCGGCATCCTCTGGTCGCTGGCATTGGCTTCGTTCCCGGAGGGGCTCGCGCCTCCTCCGCTTGCGCTGACGGCCCTGCTCATGCTGCCCGTGCTGCTCAAGATGGCGCGTTCCATGCATCACATGCGCTCCCGCGTCGAGGCCTCGTTCCGGCAATCCCTGGCCGCCACGCTTGCAGACCTGGCCATGACCCAGGTGGGCGCCATGGCCCTGATCGCCTCTTCCCGCACATGTCCGTCCCCTGGGGCATCTCCGGACGTGCATGGGCCAGCGGAGAAGCTGGAGAGAAACCTGCTGCTTGCAGGCCGCGAGATCCTGCTCATGCTCCTGCTGATCCTGTGCATCACGCTGCTGACCCTTCATGCCCCCATGCAGGACTGGCGATGGGTCGGCTGGCTGGTGCTGCTTGGGCTGCTCTGCCTTCCCTATGGCTGCATGCTCCTGATGGCCATCGCAGCCGGGCTTCCCTTTCTGCCGGCAAGCTGGGTGCGCAACGGCATCTCCTGATGCCCCCGGCGGGCACAAGCAGGAAAACAACGGACTGGAGAAACGACACGCATTTCGCTAGATTGCCCCACCCTTGAAAAGAAGGGTTCGCATGATCATGCGCCATGCTCTCCATTGCCGCGCTCATGGCATCGGAGACGGAAGAAACACTTGAATCCGGGGAAAGAGAATGAGCCAGTTGCACGCACCATCGAAACAGGGACTGTACGATCCGCGGTTTGAGCACGATGCCTGTGGCGTCGGCTTCATTGCGCACATCAAGAACAGGAAAAGCCATGATATCGTGCAACAGGGCCTGGAAATCCTGAACCGGCTGACGCACCGGGGCGCGGCCGGCGCCGATCCGCGCGAAGGCGACGGGGCCGGCATCCTGACGCAGATCCCGCACGAGTTCTTTGTCGAGCAGGCACAGGCCGAGGGCATCGAGCTTCCCGCGCAGGGCGATTACGGCGTCGGCATGATCTTCTTTCCCCAGGAAGCCGAGGACAGGGAAGCCTGCCGGAACATCATCGAGGAGGCGGTCCGCGAGGTCGGCAACCGGGTGCTCGGATGGCGCAGGGTACCGACGGATGCGAAGAAGGCCGACCTGCCCGAAAGCGTGACCGCCTGCGAGCCCGTCATCGAGCAGGTGTTCATCGGCCGCGGCAACTGGGACCGCGAGACATTCGAGCGCAAGCTGTTCGTCACCCGCAAGATCATCAACAACCGCGTGCTGCAGCTTGCTCTGGACGGCCCGGCAAAATTCTACATTCCTTCCATGTCGAGCCGCACGATCGTCTACAAGGGCATGTTCCTTTCGCACCAGGTCGGGCTCTATTACGCGGACCTGGGCCACGAGAAGTTCAGCAGCGCCCTGGCCCTCGTGCATCAGCGCTTCTCGACCAACACGTTCCCGGCCTGGGATCTCGCCCACCCGTTCCGCATGGTCGCGCACAACGGCGAGATCAACACGCTGCGCGGCAACATCAACTGGATGAATGCGCGCCGCCATTCGATGAAATCGGATATCCTGGGCGAGGATCTGGACAAGCTATGGCCGATCATCAATGAGGGGCAGAGCGATACCGCATGCTTCGACAATGCGCTGGAGCTTCTGTACATGGGCGGCTACAGCCTTGCCCATGCAGCCATGCTGCTGATCCCCGAGGCCTGGGCGGGCAACCCGCTGATGGACGAGGAACGCAAGGCCTTCTATGAATACCATGCCGCGCTCATGGAGCCCTGGGACGGGCCGGCGGCCGTCGCCTTCACCGACGGGCGGCAGATCGGCGCCACGCTCGACCGCAACGGCCTGCGGCCGGCGCGCTATCTGATCACCGATGACGATCTGGTCATCGGCGCATCCGAAATGGGCGTGCTCGACATCCCCGAGGAAAGAATCGTCAAGAAATGGCGCCTTCAGCCCGGCAAGATGCTGCTCATCGACCTGGAGCAGGGGCGCATCATCGATGACGCCGAAATCAAGAAACAGCTCGCCACGGCCAAGCCGTACCGCAAGATCCTCTCGCAAACGCAGATCCAGTTGGAGGACCTGCCCGAGGCCATTCCGGCCATGCCCGCCGACCATGACACGCTGATCCAGCGCATGCGGGCCTATGGCTATTCCCAGGAGGATCTGAAGTTCCTCATGGCTCCGATGGCCGTTTCCGGCCAGGAAGCCGTGGGCTCGATGGGCAATGACAATCCACTGGCCGTGCTGTCCGACCGCCCGAGGCACCTGAGCAATTATTTCCGTCAACTGTTCGCGCAGGTGACCAACCCTCCGATCGACCCGATCCGCGAAGAGATGGTCATGAGCCTGACGTCGATCATCGGCCCCCGGCCCAACCTGCTCGGACTGGATGCCCGAACGCCTCACATGCGCCTTGAGGTTCACCAGCCCATCCTGGACAACGTCGATCTGGAGAAGATCCGCAACATCGAGCAGTTCACCGACGGCAAGTTCCGTACCATCACGTTGTCGATGTGCTACCCGGTCAGCCAGGGCGCGGCCGGCATGGAAGAGGCCATCGAGCAGTTGTGCGCCAGGGCCGAGCAGGCCGTGCTCGAGCATTACAATATCATCATCCTGTCCGACCGCGGCGTGGATGCGGATCACGTGGCCATCCCCTCCCTCTTGGCCACCTCGGCCGTGCACCAGCATCTGATCCGCAAGGGGCTGCGCACCGAAACGGGGCTTGTCGTCGAATCCGGCACCGCGCGCGAGGTGCATCACTTCACGACCCTGGCCGGATACGGCGCCGAGGCCATCAATCCGTACATGGCCTTCGAGGTGCTCTATGACATGCACCGCTGCGGCCACCTGCCGCCAGACCTCAGCTATGAGGAAATCAAGGAGCGCTACATCAAGGCCATCGGCAAGGGCATCTACAAGGTCATGTCCAAGATGGGCATCTCGACCTATCAGTCGTACTGCGGCGCCCAGATCTTCGAGGCCGTCGGCCTCTCGAAGCGCTTCATCGACAAGTATTTCACCGGCACGCCGACCCAGATCGAAGGCGCGGATCTTCCGGAAATCGCCGAGGAAACCCTGCAGCTGCACCGGAAGGCCTTTGTCACCGTTCCCGGACGGCGACACGCCCTCGACGTGGGCGGACAGTACGCCTGGCGGGCCGAAGGCGAGCATCACCTGCTGACCCCGGATGCCGTGGCCAAGCTGCAGCATGCGATCCGCAAGGGCGACTACACGCTCTACAAGGAATTCTCGCGCATGATCAATGACCAGAGCGGGCGGCTGCTGACGCTGCGCGGCCTGTTCAAGTTTCGCAAGCGCGATCCCATCCCGCTTGATGAGGTCGAGCCTGCGGAAAACATCGTCAAGCGCTTCGCCACGGGCGCCATGAGCTTCGGCTCGATCTCGCACGAGGCGCACACGACGCTGGCCATCGCCATGAACCGCCTGGGCGGCAAGTCGAACACCGGCGAGGGCGGCGAGGAGCCCGAACGGTTCAAGCCGCTGCCGAACGGCGACTCCATGCGCAGCGCCATCAAGCAGGTCGCATCCGGCCGCTTCGGCGTCACGACCGAGTACCTGGCCAATTCCGATCAGATCCAGATCAAGATGGCACAGGGCGCCAAGCCCGGCGAGGGCGGACAGCTTCCGGGACACAAGGTCGACAAGCGCATCGGCCGCGTGCGCCATTCCACGCCGGGCGTGGGGCTGATTTCCCCTCCCCCGCATCATGACATCTATTCCATCGAGGATCTTGCCCAGCTGATCTTCGATCTGAAGAACACGAATCCGGAGGCCGACATCAGCGTCAAGCTGGTGGCCGAGATCGGCGTCGGCACGATTGCCGCCGGCGTCGTCAAGGCGCATGCGGACCATGTCGTCATCGCGGGCCACGACGGCGGCACCGGAGCAAGCCCGCTGACCAGCATCAAGCATGCGGGCGGCCCCTGGGAGCTTGGCCTGGCCGAGACCCAGCAGACGCTGGTGCTCAACCGCCTGCGCGGCAGGACGATTCTCCAGGCCGACGGCCAGATGCGCACCGGCCGGGACGTCATCATCGCCGGCCTGCTGGGCGCGGATGAGGTGGCCTTCGGCACCATCGCGCTGGTGGCCGTGGGCTGCATCATGATGAGGAAATGCCATCTGAACACCTGTCCTGTCGGCGTGGCGACCCAGGATCCGGAACTGCGCAAGCATTTCGTCGGCAAGCCCGAGGACGTCATCAACTACTTCATGTTCGTTGCTGAGGAAGTCCGCGAGCTCATGGCCGAACTGGGCTTCCGCAGCTTCGACGAGCTCATCGGCAGGGCCGACCTGCTGGATACGAACGAGGCCATCAAGCACTGGAAGTCGAAGGGGCTGGACCTCTCTCCCCTGTTCCATCGCGTCGATCCGAAGGGAACGCCCGTGCGCCATTGCGAGAAGCAGGACCATGGCCTCGACAAGCTCATCGACAACAAGCTCATCGAGCAGGCGAGACCGGCCATCGAGCATGGCCAAAGCGTGATCATCGAGACACCGATCCGCAACGTCGACCGCAGTTTCGGCACCATGCTCTCCGGCGTCGTGGCCAAGCGCTACGGACATCAGGGCCTGCCCGACGACACGATCGTGATCAAGGCGCGCGGCACGGCCGGGCAGAGCCTGGGCGCCTGGCTGGCCCGCGGCATCACGATCGAGCTGGCCGGGGAAGGCAATGACTATGTCGGCAAGGGCCTGTCCGGCGGCCGCATCATCATCTATCCGCAAGAGACATCAGCCATCGTGCCCGAGGAAAACATCATCGTGGGCAACACGGTTCTTTTCGGCGCCATTGAAGGCGAATGCTATTTCCGCGGCGTGGCCGGCGAGCGCTTCGCCGTGCGCAATTCCGGCGCCGTGGCCGTCGTCGAGGGCGTGGGCGACCATGGCTGCGAATACATGACCGGCGGCACGGTCGTCGTGCTGGGGCCGACCGGGCGCAACTTCGCAGCCGGCATGAGCGGCGGCGTGGCCTATGTGCTCGATGAGGACGGCACCTTCGAGACGCGGTGCAATCTGGCCCAGGTCGAGCTTGAGCCCATTGCCTCGGAGGCCGAGGCCCTGGAGGAGCTGGACCACCAGGGACCGGACCTCGAGACGCACGGCCGCGTCGACATCCGCCATTCGCTTGATCAGAACGACCAGGACATCCTGCGACGCCTGATCGCCAATCATGTGCATTACACCAACTCCGAGGTCGGCCGGCACATTCTCGCCAACTGGTCCGAATATTGCGCCAGGTTCGTCAAGGTCATGCCGGTCGAATACCGGCGGGCACTGAGGGAACTGGAAGCCGAAAAGGCAAACAAAGCAGGAAAGGAGCATGCTCATGGGTAAGCCCACCGGATTCAAGGAATACGCTCGCGAAAACCTTTCTTATGCGCCGGTTTCCGATCGCATCACGCATTTTCATGAGTTCACCCGCCTGCCGGAGGACATGAGCAGACAGGGCGCGCGTTGCATGGATTGCGGCATCCCCTTCTGTCATAACGGCTGCCCGATCAACAACATCATCCCCGAATGGAATGATGCCGTGTATCGTGAGCAATGGCGCGAGGCGCTCGACATACTTCACGCGACGAACAATTTCCCCGAGTTCACGGGGCGCATCTGCCCGGCACCTTGCGAGGAGGCCTGCACGGTCAACCTGATCGATGAGCCGGTCAGCATCAAGAACATCGAACTGGCCATCATCGAAAAGGCCTGGGAAAAGGGATGGATCACGCCCGAGATTCCGGCGCGAAAGACGGGCAAGCGCGTGGCCATCGTGGGCTCGGGGCCGGCCGGATTGGCCTGCGCACAACAGCTGGCGCGCGTCGGCCATGCCGTCGTCGTGTTCGAGAAGGCCGACCGCATCGGCGGCCTGATGCGCTATGGCATTCCGAACTTCAAGTTCGAAAAGCACATCATCGACCGCAGGCTGACCCAGATGCGCGCCGAGGGCGTGGAGTTCCGCACCAATGTGCATGTGGGCGTCGATGTTTCCGCCAAATCGCTCGTGGACGAGTTTGATGCCGTGGTGCTGGCCGGGGGCGCCGAGAAGCCGCGCGATCTGCCCGTGCCTGGCCGTGAGTTGGCCGGCATTCACTTTGCCATGGAGTTTCTGACCCAGAACACCAAACGGGTGCTCGGCGACGACATCCCTCCCGAGGAATGGATTTCAGCCGAGGGCAAGCATGTCATCGTCATCGGCGGCGGCGATACGGGAAGCGACTGCATCGGTACGAGCAACCGCCATGGCGCGGCCTCGGTCACGCAGTTGGAGATCATGCCCAAGCCGCCGGCCGTGCCGGACAAGCTTCTGACCTGGCCCTACTGGCCGATGAAGCTGCGCACATCGACCTCACAGGAGGAAGGCTGCGAGCGCGACTGGGAGGTCTCAACCAAGCGCTTCATCGATGATGGCAACGGACATGTGAAGGCCATCGAGTGCGTGCGCGTGCGCTGGGAGCAGACCGACGGCCAGTGGCGCATGCAGGAAATCGAGGGCTCGGCATTCCAGTTGCCGGCCGACCTCGTGCTGCTGGCCATGGGCTTCGTGCATCCGGTGTACGAAGGCATGCTCGAGGAGCTGGGCATTGCCACGGATCCGCGCGGCAATGTGGCGGCCGACACCCAAAGCTATCGCACGAACGTGGACAAGGTCTTTTCGGCTGGAGACATGCGCCGGGGTCAGTCCCTCGTGGTCTGGGCCATCCGCGAAGGCCGGCAATGCGCGCATGCCGTGGACAGCTATCTGATGGGCGAGTCGGTCCTGCCCTGCTAGCCCGGATTTTTCATGTAATCGTGAATGGATGGCGCCGGATGAGCGAGATCGGGGCGCGCATGCAGGCAAGAAGCATGGCTGTCGCCATGGTTCGCAGCCAATGGCGTGCATCCGGCCCGCACAGACAAGCCAGGCGCCGCGAAATGCAGGGGGGGGGCCATCTCCAAGTCATGCGTCCATGCCGATGCACCCCCCCTTTTTGTGTTTCGACATTTCACATCCCCGCGCATGGTCATCATGAAAAATCCGGGCTAGCTCGCAGGCTGATCCATCAGTGGAGCGTCAGCTCCACGCGCGGTCCCTTCCCGTCGGATGCGGCCATTTCCGCCTGGCACAGGATCAGGCGATCGGCTGAGATGCCGAACCGTTCAAGCAGGGCCTGCCTGACCCAGCGTCCGCGCTCGTTCGCCAGATTCAGCAAGGCCGTCTCATCTGCGGGCAGCCCCATATCGCGCAACCTCCGGGCATCCTCGGGCACGGCCTTGCCACAAATGGTCAGCCTGAGCACGGGCTTGGCCTTCATGAGCTCCTGAACCTTTGCCAGATAGGGCTCGGCCTTCCCCGGCTCGGGTTCGGCACTGCCCAGCGGAAACGCCAGCGGGGCCAGCTTGATCACATAGAGCTTCTTGCCGGTCCGGTAGGCCAGGTCCGCCAGCGTGATCAACGCGCCATAGGGCTGGAAGAGCTGGCTCACATAACCCAGCGCGGCCTTCTGCAAGGCGGTCACCAGGGCCTGATTGACGGCATCCTGATAATTGAACCGGGGGTTGCTCAATTCCCCCGAAATCGGAATGGACAGCCTGATATCGCCACGGTCATCACGGAGCATGGCCATTGCGCTCTCCAAGGACATCGACAGCGACTGCTCCAGTTCCTCGGCGCGGTCGGGATTCCTTCGGGTCAGATCGAGCTCGCGCAGGGTCAGCTCGGCCAGCCCGCTCAGCTTTTCGTCCAGGACCGTCAGCGTCAGGTCCGCATCCAATTGACCGGTTCGCGCCCCATAGCCCACGCTCGCAATCATGAACGGAGAAACCGGCGGCAATGAGAAGGACGAGACCCTGGCCTTGAGGATCAATGCCGACTTGCGGGCAAAGGGCCTGAGCTTTCCGTCCAGTGAGATGCGCGATCCGTCGCGCCCAAGCAACTGGACCACAAACGGGCTGTAACGAAGCGGATGCCTTTCATCCAGATCCCTGATGTCGGCCTTCTGGAGCATGAATTGCTGTCTGTAATACGGAACGATGGTCCGGTCGTCCAGATCAAGCAAGCCGTCCACGATGGCAACATGTGCAATGTGCACGGGCGGCAATGAGGAACTGCCTTCGGGAAGGCGCAGTGGAAGCTCGCCGAGCCTCCAGTCACCTCTGCCGAGATGGCGCAGATGCAGGTTGGCCGAGGCAATGCGCACCTGATCGACAGAAAGGGCCCCGTCCCACATGATGCCTAGGGCTGTCATCTTCGCGGCCAATGGCCGCAGGGCCTTCTTGGCCGTTCCGACCTGCACTCCCTCCGCCAAGAACGCGGCAACGCGGCCGCCCTTGTCGCCCAGCAGCAGCTCACGCAGTTCAGCCTTGGACAACATCGCCCTCGGCAGAACCGCCTGGTGCATCCCATCCGTCCAGTTGATCTTCGTCCCATGGATGAGCTTCACGCGCCAGGAAGCCGCACGCTCGATGCCCTGGATCTGCAGGCCGGCCATCTGCAACTCCTGGCCCCGTTCATCCTTTGCATGAAGCCGGATGCTCAGCCCTGTCGCCTGCATCTCGTCGATGCTGATGTTCTCGGTCAGGCTGGCCTTCGATCCATCCAGCCGGTCCACGGACATCCGCCATGCATGGCCATCCAGGCCCAGGCGTCCGATCTGCCAGGCACCGAGCTGCCAGGCCTTCTTTTCCCTCCTGAGCGAATCCAGCCGCACAACCCCCATGGAGCCCCGAACCGACTGGGTGTCCTGCTGCCACTCCCAGGACGCATCCCGGATTTCCAGGCGCTCAAGCCTGAGCTCATGGTCGAGGCTGCCGATGCTCGCCTGCTTCATCCGCAGCCGCCGCAGCCCGTGCTCCGGCCAGGAAAATGCCAGATTCCGGAGCGACAATGCCTCAGCACGCCACTTGGGCCTTCCATCGGGCCCGAGCGCCAGATCAAGCGAGCATTCGCCATCCAGCGTGCCCTGAGCAAGCCTCAGGGAGGCATCCAGCCAGGGCCCCAGCATGCTCCGGATCTCATCCAGCGGCAAAAGGTGTGCGCGGAATACCCCCCTGATCCGTGGGGCCTCGCCGGAGAGATCCACGCTCCCCCGCCAGTCCAGCGTCCCTTTCCCCAGGCGGACAATCAAACTGGTCCGGACAGGGTTGACGCCATCGAACTTGTCGATGCCGAACAACTGCAGACTGCCCAGTTCCACATCTCCCTGGTACCAGGGAAGGTGCAGACGGAGCGTTCCTCCAAGCGAGATACGCTCCACACGAATCGACCAGTCCGATGCGGACGGGCTGGCAGCCGGCAGCGCGAGCGGCAGGCCAGCCAGATGCCATGCATGCCCATCGTCCAGCGTGATGTCGAGATCAAGCTTGCGTACCAGAATCTCCTCGATCACGAGCTGATGCCGCAGCATCGGCCACCAAGAAAAACGCAGCTCCGCCTCAGGCAAGGCAAGGATCTCCCTGCCCTGCTGCCGGACATGAACATGGCTCATGCTGAAGCGTCCGGTGAACGGATTGAAATCGATATCTCCAATGCTGACATCCCATCCGTCCTGCTGTTCCAGGCGATGTTCGAGCCAATGCCCGATGCCATAGGGAAGAAACGCGAGACTTGCCACGCAAACAAGCAACAGGGCGGCCAGACTGATCTTCAGCCAGCGCCCACCGAACAAAAGCCGCTTCTCATTCATGATCTCGAAAGTGTCGACCTTCCTGGTTGGATTGACAATGCGAAGCATGCAATGGCCCCCGGGGATAAACCATGTCCCGGATCACAACAGGGGGCTGTCCCCGTCCGTTCAGGGCCGGAACGGGCGTGGCGTATAGCCGAAGTCACGGCTTGCCGCCCGATGGGAGAACACCATGTCCTTCATGATCCTGCAGGCCATGTCCGGCGTCAGGAAACGGTACCCCGGCAAGATCCTGGCCAGGGCGATGGACCAGCGAAATGCAAACAACGGCACCGGCACGATGCGCACCGGACGGTCGACAAGCCTGAACAGGCGCTCGACCATCTGCCGATAGCTCAGGATCTCGCCGCCGCTGAGATTGTAGCCACGGCTGGGCAGATCGTGACGTTCAAGGATCTGCAGACAGGCCATCGCAAGATCCTCGGCATGAACGGGTTGGCGTAGTCCCCTGCCGCCACCGACCAGGGGGAAAAAGCCGAAATGCTCGATGAACTTCAGGATCGTGGTGATGTTCTTGTCACGTCCCCGGCAATAAATCATGGTCGGGCGAAGGATGTTCACCCGGATATCGCGCTCGGCGCAGAACGCCTCCAGCCAGTCCTCGCTCTGTCTGAGCTCACGCGCAAAACGCCGGTCCACGCTCGATCGCGCATCGGCCTTGGTGAACTTGCTCGTCGAACTGAAGGCGATGATCCGCCGGACACCCATGCGTTCGGCCATGCATTCCGCGGCCGGACGCAACAGGGAAAGCGAGGTCAGGTTGATCCAGACATCGGCCTGGCCCACCCCGACCAGATCCTTCGGCTGCGAAAGGTCCAGCCTCAGCCAACGTACGCCTTGCTGGGGCGGGTGCTCCCTGCGACTGGTCGCCATGACTTCATGTCCGGCCCGATGGAGCCGAGGCAGGAGAAAATCGCCGATCATGCTTGTGGCGCCCGTAACCAGCACGCGCATCAGATGCGTTCCCTGACGGTCAGATAACAGGCCATCAGACCAAATCTGACCCAGACCGCGAGAATCACGAGCCACATGAAGGGCAATGGATACTGATAGCGAAAAAACTTGCGGTAAAAACGGACCATGCCGCAATGCTTGTGCCACTCGACGCGAATCCTGCGTTTGCTGCTGCAGCCCCCCTTCTCATGTACGATGCGCACATCCGGTACGAACATGACCTTCCAGCCCTTCTGCCGGAAACGCATGCACCAGTCGAGATCCTCGCAATGCAGAAAATATCCCTCGTCCAATGGACCGACATCTTCCAGCGCCTCACGCGGCACGAACATGAATGCCCCCGAGATGGCCTCCACCTCGATCGGGTGCTGCGGCAAGGGAAGATCATGCATGTTCAAACCCCGGAACGCTGCATGATGGGGGAAAAGGCGATGCAATCCCAGAAAACGGACTGCTGCACGCCAGGGCGTGGGCACACGGCGCCGGCAACCTGCCTGTTCACTGCCATCAGGATTGCAGATCAGGCACCCCAGCAGGCCGGCTTCGGGCAAAAGCCTGCTGTATTCGATCATGCGCTCGATCGTATCCGGATAAATGATGCAATCCGGATTCAACAGCAGCAAAAACTCTCCATTCGCCTCCTTGAACCCGACATTGCATGCTTTGGCAAAGCCAAGGTTGACGGGCTCATCAATGATTCTCAGCTGTTCGCCAAGCCTTTTGCTCCGAAGGTTTGCAATGCTTTCATCGCTGCTTGCATTGTCGACCACAATCACTTCGACCGGAACCGACGAATCCAGCACCGAGCGTACACAACGCTCCAGCAGCTCGCCGGCATTGAAATTGACAATTATGACCGATACTAGCCTATTCTTCATGCAAACGCCTGGGACCTGAGAGTAGGCGGAGCAGCATCAGGACGTGCCGTACCCTTGACTGCATGTGCACTCCAAGATCGCGGACTGCGACCACTCGTGCCAATGGCGTTTTCTGGCCAAGAGACGCATAGCCCCTAACAAGCGAAAGCCATGCATGTTCCGGATCATGCATTGCTATACGATGAGCCAAGGCTTCGGCCTGTTTCATTGAAACAAATAGGCTCTTCCTTCCTGTAACCCATTGTCGCTGCCACTGCCCAGAAAATGGATTCAAGAAATGCGCAAGGCGCTTCGCCCCGATCTCATTGCCTGCATGCTGCCGGTATTTAACCAAAGGCTCATCCAGGTAGCCAAGATGGCCAAATGCCGCCGCACACAAAGCAAGCCACCAGTCATGCATCAAAGCGACATCAGGAATGGGCAACGCAAACTCCAGTAGTCTCCTATTCACAAGCGCTGCACATCCGGTCACAAAGTTCTGCGCCATCAATACCTCCAGCGCCCGCTCAGGTTCATGCCATATTCCCTGATATTGCATAAATGAAGGCGCAATCTGCTCCAAATCCCGATCAACGAGTTCAAGATCCGAATGCACCAACAGGGGAGAGTCAGGATATGCTTTTTCCATTTCGCGCATGGCCCGCACTTGCCATTCCAATTTCGTCGGATACCACACGTCATCCTGATCGGCCATTGCAATGTAATCACACCCGGAGGAAAAAGCCCTTTGCAGCAGCAGGCTGAAATTCTCCTTTGCTCCGAGATTGCCCGGCTCCTCTTCCAATAAGGTGATCCGCCCATCCCGCCGGGCATACTTCCTAATAATTTCGATGGTTTCATCACCCGAACCATCGTCGCGTATCAGCAGAGTCCACGATGCAAGTGACTGGGCTAAAATGCTTTCTATCTGTCCGGCAACATAAGCAGCACCATTATATGTTCCCAAAACAATGCAAACAGAAGATCGCATTCAACGCCTCAGCCCGTCATATCCGCCCCCCACCACGAATAGTACCCCAATCGCATATTCTGTCATCTTTACGGTTCCATATCCGGATGCACAACAAGCTGAACATTCGCTGCAAGAAGCCGGACATCTTCACCCAATAACGCACCATCCGCATTCCGGAGTTCAACCCGTATTAGCCTTCGGCCCCCATCCAAGCACAATAAAGCACGATCCTGATCCGGCGGTATCACGGTTTCCTGAACCTCGCTGAACTTTGCACATCGCCCTTTCTTTTTACCAACTACCGAAATGTGAACCGGGTACGCGTGTTTCCCGATTACAAACTCGCCTATCCAGGCTGACGAAGGGCGAGATCCCATTTCAGACGCCAAGTCGATTTCATAACCCCGTTTCCGATTCGAATTACCAATAGGTCTGGCGAAGACAACGCGTGCAGAACCTTGTGCCTGAGCAAAAAGGCGACGTAGCCGTGCCTGCCTGACATCGGCCGGATTCATCATTTGCTTGCGACTGGCGATACAATAAGGCCTTGGACAAAAACCAAGCCGACTTTCTTTAAACTGCATAATCACAAGATCGGGAGACTCTTGCTTAAAGAGCGCAAGCGGGAATGTCTCCTCATGCCTCCATTGCGTTCCCCATAGATTTACAAACACAGCCCTGTGAAAGTGCTTGGCTAGAAAAGCTTGGTTCCATCCCAAATACGAGTCCCCGATAATGACAGCATTCGGTAGGGAATCATCCGGCTGCATGGCCACGCGGACAGAGCCTCGCCGAGCAATCCTTTTCAGTTCATCGGTATCGGGGTCAAGCAAGGTAAAGGGCCAGCCATTTTGTGGCGCAAAATAAGCAACCGTCTCACTGCCGTGTACGCCCATCATCTGATAGAGATTGGTGTCACGCTTTTTCCACGTGACCGACGCCTTGTCCAATAAGAAGATATCCTGCGAAGGAAAATGATGGGGAAGTGCTGCTACGATTTCCAAGTACCCAAAGTATGCCCCAAGATAATTCCAATGCGTATCCGTCTTGTAATAAAGCAAATGGGAGGACTTTTCCTTCTTGAGGCGTGGGGTTAAATCAAGCAACTTGAATGCCTCGGGATACTTGGCCATGTACGCCTTGAACTGTTCAAGCTTCGTCATCCTTTCATGTGGATGCAGATAATCCGGCAGATATTCAGGGTAGATTGTATGTTTGTTCGAGGCTACAACGACAAGGAATTCTGCTCCATGTTCCCTTAGCCAGTCCCGACGTTCCTCAAAATGGATCCGCCATTTGCGCAACAAAAGCTCCGGAAGCTGTTTCTGAACCTTCTGCTCCTTGTTGTATTTAAACAGCCACCCTTTTTTGCCCACAATCACCTTCTCCGTCGGACTCGTGGACAGCACCGAGAATTTAAGCCAGTTGTAGAATTGCACGAGATCCGACCGGAAACCGAAATGGTCGGAGATGTATCGATCAAATAACTTAGGAAAGGCCTCCAATGTGTCAGCGTCTTTCGGAAGACTCGGAAAGTCGGCCAGCTTCCTGTTCTCAGACGGACTGTCCAACACACCGCTAACCGTCCCCGTCAACAAGCCGGGGATCATTAATGCCATGACCAACAAAGACAATAAAAACTTTTTGCGCTTTTTGATCTTAGTTACTTGAATAATGTGCATTCAAAAAACCTATTGTACTTCCTGTCTTAGAATCTGAAATAGATGAATGCTTGATGAGTCTGGGCTGCAACTGCTGAAAGCGACAATAGAAGCAGCACAGAATAGAAGCTGAACTGGGCCGCAGAAAACAATGAAGCAGTTTGCTTGGGGGAAACATTCAAAATTTGCTGCACGTTTCTCCTCAAAATCCGGTAGCGCCAGACCTTCTTCGGATTGATGGCAAGCAGCACGCCCACGCCAAAAACAATTAGAATGTATGGATTCAAATAACTTGCCAATGCATATTGAATGCGGTCAGCCTGACCCATCAAAAACATTGCGCCAATGTAATCCGTCGCCTGGGATATTGTCTCTGCACGGAAAAACACCCAACTGACAATAATGACCAACATCAAATAGGCATGTTGAAGCCACCGCGGAAGCCTCTCCAACAGGCGCAAGAGCCCAATTCGCTCCATGATCATGAATGCACCGTGGAAAAGCCCCCAAACCAAATATGTCCAGCTCGCCCCATGCCAAAAACCAGTAAGGATGAATACGGCCACCAAGTTGAGATACACGCGTGCCATGGGAACACGGTTTCCGCCCAACGGAATATAGACATAATCGCGAAACCAACGCGACAATGTCATATGCCAGCGGCGCCAGAATTCCTGCAATGACCGAGCACGGTAAGGGTAGTTGAAGTTTTCCGGAAAACGAAAGCCCATTGCTCTGCCAAGGCCAATGGCCATATCCGAATAAGCCGAAAAATCAAAATAAATCTGCAAAGTAAAACAAAGCACACCAAACCACGCCGTTTCAGGCGGCAATGAATGGGCGGGAGCGGCAAAAATCAGATCCACTGGCACACTCAGTGGATCTGCAATCAGAACCTTTTTGGCCAAGCCTTTGACAAATCGCTCAATGCCACTGGTGATATGGCTGCTGGACGTTATCCGATGATGAATGGCACGCGATACTTCTTCAAAACGAACAATCGGTCCAGCGACCAGCTGCGGAAACATTGAGATATATAGCGCCACATTAAGCGGATTGCGTTCCACAGTGGCATGTCGGCGATAAATATCGACCACATAGGTAATGGCCTGGAAAATAAAGAACGAAATCCCAAGCGGAAGATGAGGAGCTTCAAAGGAAATGGCCTCCAAACCAAATCGAGCCAGCAATACGTTGATGTTCTCAACAATAAAACCGGAATACTTGAAAAACACCAGAACCGAGACATTGAAAATGACACACACTGCCAACCACAGTCTGGCCTGCCGTTGATCACTGGCATCCACAGCTCGGCCAAGAAAATAGTTGGCCATAATAACCGCAAGCATTAACAGAATGTAGAAAGGTTCTCCCCAAGCATAGAAAATCATGCTGAAGACAAGCAATACCGTGTTTTTCCATGGAAGGAAGTAGTACAAAAGAATGAACACCGGCAGGAAAACAAACAAAAAGGTAGGCGAGGTAAAAATCATCTGTGATCCCCTTTACTGACCTTCCCCTACGATTTCCGAACGAGGCAGTACATCCGCAAGAGAAGACAGCCAAGAATCATTGAAGCTATCCTTCCATGTTCGCGGCCAGTCAAAACGGGCGCCCTTCAAACGGGCATCGATTTCGCCAACCCGCTGCACCGCTTTTTGCAGCCCCTTTGCAACGCTTTCCGGATCTGGCCGGCATGCAATCAAATTGGAAGAAATCTTCTCCATCGCTTCTGCCGGCCGGCTTTCAAAAAAGGTGGTCACAGTCAACATACCTGCTGCTGCCATTTCAAATGGGGGTACGCTGGGATGTGGCGCATACATCAAGGCGAGCCCGACATCGAAATCCCTCATCATGCGACAATATTCTTCCAAGGAAACCCGGGGAAGCATGTGCAGGCTCACCCCTTCCGCCAACTCAAGCTCATCTGACAATGCAAGGCTTCCAATGCCATAAAATTCCCAATTTGAATCAAAGACACCATCCCTCAAAGCCTTGCGCAGAGCCATCATTCCAATTTCGAAAATATTTCTGGCTGCATGGGCCTCCGGTCTGGCATAGAATAAAAGCTTCTTTGTCTTTCTCGTGACCAAGTCGTCTCGCGATGGCGGCATAATATCCGAGAATGCATGAGGAAAATAAGCATATCGATGAGGCAACTTGCTGGCTGGGTTGTCGGAATCAAAAACACTGAGTTTTTTCCTTTGAAAAAACCGCATTAACAATTCTGAATTAAAAATTGCAAAATGGGGAAGCCGGTAGGTGGCCATGCATAGGGCATGAAAGCTGTCATAGGGATGAAAAATCGCCTCGAACTCCTGAATAAAAAATATCGGCAACTTCCCGTTGGTTGCACGAGCCGCGCGGCTGGCCAAACGCATCGTCAGCCAAGAATATCCGACAAATACATCCTTCGGGCTCACCGCGATTTCATGGCTTCGATCTTGGGCAACCAACAGCTCAGCATGCTCAAGCACCTTGTTTGCAATGCTCGATCGCCTGCATGCATCACGCACAGCCGCTTCGTTCTTGTCCACCTCTTCACAAACAATGATACGAACACGGTATCCGGTTTCCATCAAACGCAGAATGAAATTGAGCATGGCGATGTAACCGCCAAAAATAATCTCAGGCACCAGGGCAGGAAGCAAAACATTAACCCGTGCCGGCTCGTTGGCACGCACCACAATGTTCAAAGGCTTCATTCGCTCTTCCAATGCCCATAGGTTTGTCAATCCAACTGGCTCCGAAAGATAGTCGAGCTTCCCGGGCAATCTGATGCCAAGCCGCCGTGCCAAAAGCTTTACCGCATGAAGTATGATCACCAATGCCGCATAGACTTTTCCCTTAGGACTGTGGAAGGAGAGCCATATGTTCTTTGCAACGCTGAAGCGACGTTTCAGTCCCACTGTGCCTCCTTTCCCGCGACGGGCTTCACCCATTGGACCCGGCCATGGTCCACGCGAACAATTTTCTGGCAGAATGTCCGGATCACCTTTTCGCTATGCGTTGCCAACACCAGTGCCCCCGAAGTGCCAATGAAGCCTTGCAATCGTTCCCGGGCCTTGGCCCTAAAGCGCTGGTCTCCGGCATTAATCCACTCGTCAATGAGCACGATCTCGGGCCTTTGGGCCGTCGCAATTGCAAACGCAAGCCTAAGGCGCATACCGCTCGAATATTTTTCGATCGGCAAATTAAGATATTCTCCCAGCTCTGTAAAATTCTCAATGTCAGCTATTGAGTTCTCAATTTCGTCCTTTGACATGCCCTGCAGGGTGCCCCGAATCCATATGTTTTCGTACCCCGTCGCATATTTCTGCATGCCAGCTGCCGGATTCAACAGCGCGGCAACACTCCCACGGCAAATCACAGCTCCGGAAGTCGGAGAATAGATCCCAGCGATCACACGCAGCAGCGTCGACTTTCCTGCCCCATTATGTCCGGTCAGCGCAAGCCTCTCACCACGCGCGACCTTCAACGTGACCTGATCCAGCGCCAAAATACTGGCCTTCCCGTGTTTGCCATTTGACTCTCGAATGCTCCCACCTACGCCAAGGGTTAATGCCCTTTTCACCGTCCGCTTGGCTTGTTCCCTGAGGCCCAGCAAAGGAAACGCCAAAGATACATTATCAAGTTCAATTCGAATGTCCGTCATGGTTTTTTCACAGCCAGTAAACCAATTTCCGATGAGCCAGCGCGTAGACCAGCATCGCTGCCAACATTCCCACCAATGCAATCACAACCGCCACCAGATAAGCCCCGGCCTGGATTGTCTCGCCAATCAATGGAGCGCGCACCACCTCAATCAGATA
Organism: Mariprofundaceae bacterium; assembly: GCA_015488115.1. Taxonomy (GTDB): domain Bacteria; phylum Pseudomonadota; class Zetaproteobacteria; order Mariprofundales; family Mariprofundaceae; genus J005. The sequence continues at coordinate 4,095 of WFOK01000042.1, read as the reverse complement.
AAAGAAAGGATTATAGTCCACCAACCACCGCAGTTCCTCACGCCGGTCCAACGTCCACAAGATCGGGGTCAGGAAGAACGCGCCTCGCAGGATATTCGGCATGAAGTGAATCACATCGCGAAATCTTGCACCAATCACGCCAAACAGCAGAATCAGGGCGAAACTTGAAATCGTCACAAGCACAAAGCCTGCACAAAGCGGAAGCAATGCCAGTGAGAAGCTTTTAATCCAAATGGATACAGCAGCAACAACAAATATTTGGAAGGCAGATATGCGAACCAGCTTCCAAACTAGCGCCCAAACATAAACCGAAACCGGCATCGGAATTTCCCGTGCAAAGGAAGCATTCCTGACAAATACATTCGATCCTTCAGTCAAAGCGGCAGAGACGAAAAGCCAAGGAGCAAATCCCCCAGCCAAATATAGCCAGTATTCAGCAAAGTCCCGATGAAACAGCACCGAAAACAAATACCCCAGTGCTGTCACCGTTAAGACATAGTTCAGCAAATCCCAGTGCTCCCCAAGCAATGAGCGCTGGAACCTTCGTCCTTGGTAGATCTTGGCGAGCATCATCCATCGCCGACGCATCCGCAATCCTTCCACCAGGTTATTCATCCCTTTCCTCAGGAGCGTCATCAAACCTCGTATCCCCAAGCCTTCAATGCTGGCGCTGAAAGCTCAAGGCATAGCTCCTGCAAATCAGGAGCCAAATCCCGTTTCCACCGGCCCGCTGTGGCTGCAGTCTTTTCTGTTGTTTTATGCTGACGCATCTCTTCATTATCCTGGGAAGCTCGCCGCACCATCTCGGAAACCACGGCCTCACTATTGTCCAGGCCAAGATATTCCAGCACGCGTTTAAGCATGCCTTTGGGGTCAGCAATCATGTCTTCATAACGCACGAAATGCGCTTCACCCCTGCATGCTTCATATTCAGCAAAACGTTGGTTGAAAATCGCACAGCGATTTTCAACAAACTCGCGATCGTTGCGCGCTGTGGCTTCGCCAAACCCCTTCCGGCCAGTTTTCCGGTTAAATGCTTTGCTGGACACAATATTGTCCCGTATATCGCGAATCAGAAAAACGTGCTTTGTTCCAGGACAGATCTCCTTGTACAAATCCTTATACAAAAGCCCCTTCTCGGAGACAAACCGGACACGTTCCCACGATGTCTGCGTCTGTCCATGGGCATGGGAATAATCAATAATTGTTTTGTAGGCCTGCTCGATCGACTGCAAACAAAAGTCCGCCATCCGGCATACGTAATCCGACCCCAGATAACGAAAGGTCTCCGGATTCAATACGCCACGCCGGTAATATACGTGTGGTGAAACCGTCTGACCTTTCATGTCACGCATTTCCCATTTATCGTACAATCTGTCAGCTTCCAAAGGGGTGGTCAGGGAAACCAACATATTGGTCCAGTACTGCATCATCAGCAGCTCATGTGGATACTCCTCATGAACATAAATCTCCGGATGTTCGCGCAAAAGATGCATAAACCATGTGGTCCCACTACGTCCCATTGAGGTCAACAACAATGGAGACCATGGCAAACGATGATTTGCCTCCAAAGGCTTCCGCGAGACTTGAATGCTCGCAATTTTCGTTTTCTCAAACGAATCTCCCGCAACAATATACACATCCACGACTGCCTCAGGCGGCACAGCAATCAGATTAATCGCGGCCCTAAAGGAGTAGGTATTCTCTCCAAGACTGGCCAAACCGCGAATGGCCGCTTTTAAATGTGAGAACTTCAATCCATTACGGTCTGCAATGTCCCGGGGCCTGATCGCACTGACCGGTGCCCGATCAAAGTGCAGCTTATTATGATAGAAATCGATGCGATACACCTTCTTGGATGTGACAAATGCACCTTCCAGAAACAGCCCATAAACATCGTCCGCGCCTTCCTGAAAAACCCTGCGAACAGTAACCGAAGAAACATCCTTCAGGCTGTTTTCCGTCTCAATCTTAACACTGCTAATCACGCTCATTTTTTTCCCGTCATCTTTGTCTCTGCTGCCAAGTTTCGTATTTTCACGCTATTCTCATATGTTCGGCCCACTAGCCAAGTATTTTGCGTATCAACGCATGGATTTTTAACAATCCCCGCTTGATCCCTCGATCCCTTTCCTGAAGAAGCTCATGAATTCTCTGCTGGAGCTCTTTTTGCTCGTGCTTCAAACGCTCCAACTTTGCAAATTTTCTCTTGTCCTCTTCAGTCAGAAAAAGATTGTGATGCGTAAGTTTTTCCAGTGACGCCTGCATGCTGTTCATGTATTGGAACGCGCCCTTTAACTCATCCAGCTTCTTGTCGAAACGCAGCCTGATCGCATCAAATGCCCACGTCTCCCCTTGTTTTACCCGACGATACAACTCATACGCCAACGAACCGAAATCATCCTCTGGCACCTGTTCATCACGGCGATGGCGCAACCGGACATCAAGAAAGGCCTCCACATCCTTTTCTGCTTGTGAAAGCGAATGCGGCCAGCTTATTCCCAGATCCTTTCCAATTCTGATGATCTCAGAACGCCAATCTTGCAATAGTTTATCATAAAACAGCCACGAACGTGGAAAATTGCGCGTATGATATTCTGCCTCCAGCACGTGATGCAACCACGCAATATATGCACCGGTTTCATTCAAGCCATCCCGGGTTTGCAACGAACCAACTACCTCAACAGGGTTCCTGAGAACATGAACAAAATGTACCGGTGTTCCAACAACTGGAAAGATTTTCCGCCATAATGGCAACAGCCGACACAAACGAGGATCCTTGAGCCCCCATAACGGCGCACTGGAAAAATCCCTTTCCAACACATTGATGATCGCATCACGAACTTTGCTTACTTCCGGCGCAGAGTCCCATGCCCTCGGCAACGGGCGGACATCAAACCAATAATAGCCGATAGCATCAAACACCGCGTCGTTCAGTTCTGTGATTTCAATATGTTCATAATACCCTTTCTCATTGACACCTTCTTTGGCAGGCATCAATTTGGGGCCAAAATCAATCCCCATCCGCTGCAGCACACCGCACGTCGCGGACGTTCCGCTTCGATGCATGCCCAAAACCAAAATCGCATTGTTTGCCATTAAGCAGCTACCACCCTTTCTTCAATTGGTGGAAAAATCCAACCAGTGACTGCAATCCCAACCCAGCAATCTTTCAAGTTCGCGAATCGGATATTCAAAGACTTTCATCAAATATTCCTTGGCTTGCAAATCCATCCTCTCCGCATAGTTGCCTGCATGCTCATTTTTTGACGCAGTAACCTCATGCTGCGATACTCCAAGAAACTGCCATATCCTATTCAAGGTCTCGACTGGGGCCAGTCTTAAATCCTCGCTCTTAATGGCAAGCACATGCTCTTCAGGAAAAAACCGCCATAACCGCCTTATTTGTTCGGCGTAAAAACCTCTATCGATGTAGGAGTAGACCCGATGTTGAAGCGGCAGCGCTTCCCGGCAACGAATCCGCTCTTGACGGATCGCTTCCCAAAAAGACAAATCTTCGAACCCCCTTGCACGCTCCATGTTCCAGTGAGAAAAGGCACGGTCGATGGGATTCCTCAACAGCACGACAATCCGCATATCTGGATTGTACTCCCAAATACGTCTAGGGGCATCCTGCCAATACATGTAAATAGGTGTTGCCTCACCAAGCAGTTGCTCCCCGCTCGGAGAAAAACACGCGTGGTAAACGGAGTAGTCTGGCTTTGTTCCTGCAAATATTTCTTCATTATCAAAAAAATGAACTTCTTTGTTCTTCGCCATGCATATTTCTGGATGGCAACGCATGTAAGCATCCAGTGCGGTGGTCCCGCCCTTCTGGGTTCCACATATCAAAAAGCTCACTTTTTTCGACATTGCTCAAATCCCCATCCTTTCACCAATCCTTTGGCACAGAAGCGCAGCCTCACAATGCACGCACGGATAAATAGAGCCTCCTCAAAAACATCCATCTACCATCCAATGAAAGCGTCCGCGAAGCGGGGATGCATGCCAGTCAATCGACCGCCAACGCCGTCATCAAGCCTCAGCATGCCCCTGAGCCATGTTGTGCAGGCATCCATGATGGCAGATGGGCGC
>WFOK01000041.1 GCA_015488115.1 Mariprofundaceae bacterium | reverse complement strand
TCGGCCTTGTTCATGACATCCAGGATCGGCGGCGCGCCATCGCCGACAAGCCCGAGTTGGGCCAGGGTCTTGCGCACGACCTCGGCCTGCTCCCGGCGCATCGGATCGGAGGCATCCTGGACATGAAGGATCAGGTCGGCCTCGGTCACCTCCTCCAGCGTGGCCCTGAAGGCCTCGACCAGCTCATGGGGCAATTCCTGCACAAAGCCGACCGTATCGGCCAGCATCAGCGTCTGGCCACCCGGCAATGTCAACTTGCGCAGCGTGGGATCCAGGGTTGCAAACAGCTGATCGGCTGAATACACGCTCGCCTCGGTCAAGCGATTGAACAGCGTGGACTTGCCCGCGTTCGTGTATCCGACCAGGGCCACGGTCGGCATGGCCTTGCGCCTGCGGCCGGCGCGCTGTGTCGAGCGCATGCGCCGGACCTTTTCCAAGGCCTGCTCAAGGTTACGGATGCGCTCGCGAATCATGCGTCTGTCCAGCTCGATCTGGCGCTCCCCGGGCCCTCCCAGAAACCCGTATCCGCCGCGTTGCCGCTCCAGATGGGTCCAGCTGCGCACGAGCCGCCCGAGCTGATAATTCAGGCTGGCCAACTCGACCTGCAGCACGCCCTCGCGCGTGCGCGCCCTCGCAGCAAAGATCTCCAGGATCAGCCCCGTGCGGTCGACGACCTTGGCCTGCCATGCCTTTTCGAGATTGCGTTGCTGCACCGGGCTTAAGGCATGATCGACAAACACCACCTGCGCCTCGTGGGCCTTCACGAGCTCGCGTACATGCTCGACCTGGCCACGGCCGAACAGCATGCCGGGCACGATCTGCCTTAGAGGCAGGCGCACGGAGGCCACGCGCTCGCAAGCGCAGGATTCCACCAGACGCTTGAATTCCTCGGCGCGCGCATCCCAGGCATGGGCGCTCTTCTTCCCACCTGCGATTTCAGGATGAACGCTGATGGCCCGATCCAGGGGGATGGCCGTGCTTTTGGCCTCCTTCATAAGCCCAGCGCCTTGCAAAGGCCGCGCGCAAATTCGGCCGCAGAGCCGAAAACGGCAGCCGGCGTCTGATGACGAAACCATGTGCCTTGCCGCTTGGCATAGCGTCGCGTGGCCGTGATGCCGGCGCGAATGGCCTCATCCAGCGGCACCCTGCCTTCGACATGCGCGAGCAACTGACGATATCCCACGGCGCGACGCGCCGGATGATCCTCATCGAGCGCCAGGCCTGCCAGCCAGTGCACCTCGCGCATCCATCCGGCCTCCAGCATGGCATAAAAGCGTTCGGCTATGCGTTCACGCAGGAGCGAACGCGGACATTCGAGAATGAACACCGGACAGTCCATCGATGGCCTGCTGTGGGAACGCTTCTGCCACTCGCTTAGCGGTATGCCCGTGGTCTTGAACACGGACAGCGCGCGCATGATCCGCTGCGTATCCTTCGGCTTCAGGGTTTCAGCCAGACACGGATCACAGGCGCAGAGTTCCCCGTACAGAGCCTCAATGCCGTGCTCGCGCAGCCTTTGCCTCAATGCGGCGCGCACGGCACTGCTTTCCTCGGGGATGTCCGCAAAGCCCTCAAGCAGTGCCCGCAGGTAAAAACCGCTGCCCCCGACGATCAGTGGAATCCGTCCTTGCGCGTTCTCCGTGCGAATGCATGCCTGCGCCTGGACGGCCCAGCGCACGGCCGAAAACCTGTCCGGCAACGTGCAGCAATCCAGCATCGCATGCCGCACGAGCCTGCGCTCTTCGAGCCCGGGCTTGGCGGATCCGATATCCAGCCCGCGGTAGACCTGCACAGAATCGCAGCAGATGATCAATCGGTCGGTCCCCGCGCACAGATCCATGGCCAATCGGGACTTTCCACTGGCCGTGGCCCCGACCAGGGCCACGGCCCGCAGGACGGCACCTTCGCTCATGGCCACTTCCCGGGCATGATCAGGGGATCAAGCAGCGCACGCCTGGCTGGCACAAGCCGACGAACCAGCAGCATCCATAGCGGGCTCAGCATCAGGGTCAGCGCAATGACGATCATGACCATCTGGTGCGAGTCCCTATCCAGCAGCCCTCCCGAAAGGCCGACGGCGGCCAAAAGGAAGGACAACTCGCCGATCTGACTGAGCAACGCCCCCGTCAGCAGGGCCATACGCCAGTCTTCTCCCAGCATTCTGAGCACCAGCGTGTTGATGCCCGAATTGAGCGCAAACACGGCCAGCGTCATCAGCATCACGGCCATCAGATGCTGCAGCGCAAACCCCAGGTCCACGAGCAGGCCGACCGAGATGAAGAACACGGCCACGAAGACGACATAAAGCGAACGCAGATGGTCCTCCACCCAGGTGTGCTCCTCGGCCGCATGCAGGATCATGCCGGCAAGGAACGCGCCCAGCGGAGCGGAAAGTCCGATCACGGATGTCAGCGAGGCCGAGGCGAAACAGATCAGCAGCCCCAGCATGACCTGCTTGTCGGTCGATGCCTTCAGGGCCCGTGGCAGGCTCCAGCGGCTCTGTTTCATGAGCCAGATGGCCAGGAGCATGAGCGCAAGGCCGCCGATCACCTGCAGGGAAAGCCGCCATGGAGAAACCTCCCCGCCGCCCAGCAACCCGATGATGATCATGATTGGCACGATGGCCAGGTCCTGCATGAGCAGCACGCCCAGGGCGTTCTGGCCGAAGGGTGAATCCAGTTCCCCTGCATCCTTGAGCATGGTCAGCACGACTGCGGTCGAACTCATGCTGATGATGAAGCCGAACAGCAAGCCCGTTTGCCATTTCACGCCGAGCAGAAAGGCCGCGGCCGAGCAGATGGCCACGCTGAGAAGCATCTGGGCCAGCGTGCCGAGTACGGCGATGCGCCATCCGGCCAACAGCCTGGGCAGGGAAACCTCCATGCCGATGAAGAACAGCAACATGATGACGCCGAGCTCGCCCAGCACCTGAAACAGCGATGCATCATGAACCCAGTTCAGGCCACTCGGACCGATGGCCAGACCGGTCAGGATATAGGCAATGGCCGCAGGCATGCCGAACTGCTTGAGCACATAGGCGCTGAACAGGGCGCAGCCGATGGTGGCGACGATCAGGAAAAGAAGCGGATGGAATTCCACGGCCCCATGCTATCCCGTCATGCCCATGGATGCATGCGCGATCAATCCCGGCGGCCGAAAAGCCGGTCCAGATCATTCAGCGACAGGCGCACATAGGTCGGTCGCCCGTGATTGCATTGGGCGATGTTGGGCGTCTTCTCCATTTCGCGCAGCAGCCGCTCCTGTTCCTCCGGGCTCAGGATGCGCCCCGATTTGACGGAACTCCGGCAGGCACGGTTGCCGAGCCAGCGCTCCACGATTCTTCCCGCGCCGCTGTCGCCGCGGGCCTCGTCCGGACCGATCAGCATGCAGGCCTCAATGAGCTGCTCGGCCAGCCGCTCGGGAGCCTCATCCGACAGCATGGCCGGAACGGCCAGGATCAGGAAGCGCTCCGGGTCGTCGTCAGGCCGCAGCTCGAAGCCGAAACGCTCCAGCGAGCGCCATTGCTCATGCAGCCAGGCCGCCATGCGTTCATCGGGCCGCCAGCGGACAGGCTCAAGCAGATGCTGGCTGGATATGCGCTGCCGGGCAATCTGGCGTTTCATGCGTTCGTAGGTGATGCGCTCATGGGCCGCGTGCTGGTCGACGAGCACGATGCCGTCATCGGTCTGTGCCAGCAGATAACAGCGATGGATCTGGGCCAGTGGCCGCCCCAGATCCAGTCGTGCTTCGCCCTCCTCCGAGCATGCATATGCGCTGACCTCAGGCTCGGCCGTGGAAGCCGAAAACAGCATTCGCTGCGCAGCCTGCTCCTTGGCTGTCAGCGTGCGCGCCGCAGGCCGCGGTGCGGGCCCTGGAGCTGGCCGGGATGCCCCACCGGGCATTCGGGGTGCCGCGTGCATGCTGCGCAAGGCCTGCCGGCTCGTCTGCGTGGAAACCTGATGGCCCATGTGCCCGATGGCGGCCCGCACCGCGGCCACAAGCGCGGCCCGCACCGTCCCGGGGGAGCGGAAACGCACCTCGCGCTTTGCCGGATGCACATTGACATCGACATTCGCCGGATCCATCTCCAGGCGCACCACGGCCACGGGATAGCGGTCATGAAAGAGCACGTCCTGATAGGCCGCTCGCATGGCGGCGATCAGGGCCCGGTCACGAATCACGCGTCCATTGAGCAGCATGTAGATCCGGCTGGCGTCCCGGTGATGATGGGTGGGCAGACCAAACCAACCATCGATAACAATATCCTCGTGCGTCACACGGCGGTGCACGCTGTTCTCGGCGAAGGCCCGACCCAGCACCGCATGCACGCGCTGTGCATCCGTCTGGGCGGGCAGGTCGATCCGGAGCCGGCCATCGACATGCAGGGCAAAGGCCACACCCGGGTTGGCCAGAGCCAGCATGCGCACGGTCTCGACAATCAGGGCCTCCTCGGTGCGGTCGGACCGCATGAATCGCAAACGCGCCGGCGTGTTCAGAAACAGGTCCCGGACCCGGATCCGGGTCCCCTTTCTGGGCGGTGCGGGCTGTACCCTGGCCGGCGACCCTCCGTCCACCAGGATCTCGCAGCCTTCATGCGCGCCGTCCGGCGCCGTATGCATCTGGAAGCGCGAAACGGCCGCGATCGAGGGCAGGGCCTCGCCGCGGAAGCCATGGCTTGCGATGCGGTGCAGATCCTCGATATCGGCAATCTTGCTCGTTGCATGCCGC
>WFOK01000040.1 GCA_015488115.1 Mariprofundaceae bacterium | reverse complement strand
TGATCTATGCGGCAGGCTTCTGGGTCTATGAGAAGGTGCGCAAGCCTGAAACGCCGACGGCCGTTGATCCCAAGCACATGCCGGTCATGCAGCCGATCCCCATACCGACCAAGCATCATGCAAGCAATCTGATGAAGCTGCTCGTCATGCTGTTCGAGGTCCGGCGCTGGCAAATATGCCGAAACTGGCTGTTCCTGTACCGCCCCCGGCATGGCGAACCCGTGCTGCTCGTCATTCCTGAAGGCTTCCGTTTTGACGGGGCCTCCATTCCCCGACCGTTCTGGTCCCTGCTCAGCCCCATTGGACTGCTGCTCATTCCGGGCCTTGTCCATGATTACGGTTACCGCTACGACCAGGCCTGGCGGATCGATGATCAAGGCCGGGTCGTGCCCTGGCAGAAGGGCGCGGGAAAGACCTTCTGGGATCAAGTGTTTCTCGACGTGGGCAGACAGGTCAACGGCTTTGCCATCATCGACGCGATTGCCTGGTTCGCTTTGAAGCTGGCCGGCGAGCGCGCATGGAAAGCCAACCGCCGGCGCCATGAAGCCATCAAGAAGCCCAAACTTTCCGATCAGGAACGAGAAAGGGCCATGAGCATGCTGGCTTCCATCGATTGAAGGCCCTCAGCGAAGCGGCCCGTCGAGAAAGGTCAGATCCTCCCAGACATGCGTGGGATGACCATCGGCATCCCTGAATCGCAGGTTGTGCTGCCTGGGCACCAGGCGGTGCGCGCGCCCGTAGACATCCTCTTGCATGTCATCGCGATCCCTGGACGACAGAATCATGATGCCCTCATCCACAAGCAGATCGGAGATCTCGCATTCCTGACCAAGGTATTCCACCCGGCGACCGATCAACGCGCGCAACGCTTCTGCATCGTTCACGATTTCTGCTAGCATCGCCTGTTCCATGGTCAGCTCCTTCAGGCCTAGTACGTTAGCGTCGATGGGCGGCCATCGTCAATTGCCCGGGCAGTGCGCCGCAGCGACGGAAAGGAGAAAACGCAATGGAAGCCTGGCTCGCCACCCTTGACCACCCGATCCTGGACATCCCCCTGGGACGCTGGCTGCTTGCCATGCTCGTGCTGCTTGCGGCGGTCGGGGCCCAACGCCTTTTCCTGAAGCACTTCCATCTGCTGACATCGAAACTCGCAAGCCGAACCGAAACCTTGCTCGACGACATGCTGCTGAAGGCGTCCGAGCGTCCCGCGCGCTACCTGCTGCTGCTCATCGGCATTCTCGCCACCATGCATATCCTGAACCCGCCGAAGGCCGCATTCCCGATCGTCGAGCTTGTCGACCAAGCCGGTAAGATCGTCTCCATCGCGATTGGCGTCTGGTTCCTGTGGCGGCTCATCGATGGCCTTGCGGCCTATTTCTCCGCACGCGCGCGCAGGACCGATTCGGCCATCGATGACCAGCTCGTGCCATTCATCGCCAAGACCCTGAAGATCTTCCTGGTCATCACCGGCCTGCTGGTCATAGCCCAGAACATGGGCTACTCGGTTTCCGGCCTGATCGCCTCGCTGGGCATCGGCGGCATCGCCGTGGCCATGGCCGCGCGCGACACCATCGCCAATGTGTTTGGCTCCATCATGATTCTCGTCGACCGTCCTTTCATGGTCGGCGACTGGATCAAGACAGACGCTTTCGAGGGGGTCGTCGAGGAAATCGGCTTCCGCTCGACGAAGATCCGGACCTTCGCCAAGACCCTGGTCAATGTGCCCAACTCCCATCTGGCGAACATGGTCATCGACAACATCGATGCCCGCCATGTGCGCCGCGTCAAGATGCGCATCGGACTCACCTATGACACGACGCCCGCACAGATGCAGCAGGCCATTGAAGGCATCGAGCGTATCCTGGCCGAGCATCCGGGCGTCGATCAGCATTACAAGCTGGTCAAGTTCGACGAGTTCGAGGCGTCCTCGCTGTCGATCTTTCTGTATTATTTCACCGTGAGCAAGGTATGGGAGGAATACCTGCAGGTTCGTCAAGAGGTCAACATGCAGATCATGGAGCTGCTGGACCAACTCGGTCTCGAATTCGCCTTTCCAAGCCGGACCGTCTATCTGCGACATGAGCAAACGGGAGGAAGCCACTGATGGGCAAGACGCTGATCATCCTGGGGGCCGCGCTCATGCTGCTTGGCCTTGCCTGGCCATGGATCACCCGCCTGGGGCTGTTCCACCTGCCTGGAGACATCGTCATCGAGCGCGGCAATTTCCGCTTCTATTTCCCGATCACGAGCGCCATTCTGATCAGCCTGGTATTCAGTCTGCTCATGTGGATCTTCCGCAGGTAGCGCTGCGCCCGGCCAGCGGGCAGGCGCCCTGCAACCCGAAGGAACAGCATGGGGAGAAACGATGCGCCGGCTCTTGCGCGGCCCGATGGCAGGCATGCAGCGACTGCAGCATCCCGATGAACTCGCTGGGCCGGAACGGCTTGGACAGCACTTGACAGACCTCCGGAGCGACATCCGTGACCGAAGGATCCCGGGGCCAGGCGGTGACCAGCGCCAGCCGTTGCAAGGCCTGATGCTTTTTGAGGATGCGCACCAGGTCGGCACCGTTCATGCGCGGCATGGCCACATCCAGCAGCACGGCCACGGGCGGACGATATTCATCCGATTGCATGAAGCCCAGGTATTCCAGCGGATCCGCAAAGCCCCGGGCGGAAAAGCCCGCGTTGGCGACCAATATCTCGCAGGCGCCCCGCACCATCGGATCATCCTCGACAATATGAAAGCTCGGCATGTCCACGTCCTTGAAGTAAACGTCCATTCAAAAGGCCCCAGGCAGGGCCGCGACCCCTCGCCCGCCATTCTTCCAGACGCGCCCGATCACCGTTACTGGCTTTGGTCAGACAATTTGCTTAACCAAGGTTAGTCCACATGCCGACGAACATGCAGTATCATCTAGCCGATGATGTCCGAACGCGCACACATGTCCGCCGAAACGCTCCGGCAGGCCAGTTTTACATTGCCCGGGCCGGGAGCGCTCCCGGCCCATTGCGAGGATCAGACAGCATGAGCATGTCCGAGAACCAAGCGCCCGCGCCGGCCTCGCTGAACGTGCTGATCGCCGATGATCAGACGCTGTTCCGCGAGGGGCTGCGCCTGCTGCTCAAGCGCTTCAAGGCCTTCAGCGACCGGATTTACATGGCCGGCAGTCTCGACGAGGTCATTCGCATCCTGAACGGTGGCCACGACATTCACCTGATGCTCATTGATCTGAACATGCCCGGCATGCAGGGCGTGCTGAGCATCCGCAGGCTTGCGCAGGAATACCCCGATGTGAAGATGCTGGTCGTCTCGGCCAATGAATCGCCGATGGTCATGCGTGCCTGCCTTCAGGCGGGATGCAACGGATACCTGACGAAATCCGCCAAGCCTTCCGTCATGCTTTCGGCCATCGACCTGATCCTGAAGGGCGGATCGTACATCCCCCGCGAAGCCTTCTCGGCCAAGCCCTGGAAATTCAGCGCGCGACAGGAGCAGTTGCTGATCCAGTTGGCCGCCGGCCTGTCGAACAGGGAGATTGCCCAGGCCCTCGGTTTGAGCGAGGGAACGGTCAAGCAGTACATGTTCGCCCTGATGCGCCAGCTCGGGGTCAGCAATCGCACACAGGCATGCCTGAAGGCGCGCGAAATCCTGGGGATCGGCCTGGCCTGAAACGAGCCTCCAGCGCTCTGCCGGTTGCTGCCATGCATGGGCTGCGGCATGATTCGCGGCGCACCAGTTCATTTAGGGGGCTCCATGGCAACCAAGGATGATTCAAAACAGGCCCGCATGCTGGCCCATGAGGGTCGTGACTATCCGTTGAACACCTTGCATGAAATGCATGACATGATGCTGTTCATCCGCCGCTTCGAGGAGAAGGCCGGACAGCTTTACGGCCTGAAGAAAATCGGCGGCTTCTGTCATCTGTGCAATGGCCAGGAGGCCGTCTGCGTGGGCATGCAGCATGCCTCAAGGCCGACGGACTATGTGCTGACCAGCTACCGCGACCATGGTCACGTGCTGGCACGCGGATCGGATCCCGTGGCGGTCATGGCCGAGCTGCTCGGCCGCTCCGGTGGGCTCGTGAAGGGCAAGGGCGGCTCGATGCACATGTTTGACATCGAACGCAACTTTCTCGGCGGCAACGGTATCGTCGGCGAACAGGTGCCCATCGGACTGGGCGTGGGCTTCTCCTCCTGGTATCGGGAGGACGGGCGTGTGACGCTGTGCATCATGGGCGATGGCGGCATCAACCAGGGAGGCGTCTACGAATCCTTCAACATGGCCGCGCTGTGGAAACTGCCCATCGTGTTCGTCATCGAGAACAACCAGTATGCCATGGGCACCTCCCTCGATCGCGCCTCGGCAGAAACGCATCTGTTCAAGCGCGGCATCAGCTTCAAGATCCCGGGCATGCAGATCGACGGCATGGACGTGCTGGCCGTGGAAAAGCACATGAGTGAAGCCATTGAACATGCGCGTTCCGGTCAGGGTCCCATCCTGGTCGAGGCCATCACCTATCGCTATCGCGGTCATTCGATGTCCGACCCTGCCACCTACAGGACGCGGGAAGAGGTCGACGAATGGCGCACCGGCCGCGATCCGATCGCCAGGCTGGAAAACCTGATGATCGAGAACGGGCTGGCCACCGAGGATGAATTCAAGCAGAAGGACCGTGAAATCAAGAAGCGCATCAACGCCATCGCCAAGGAAGCCGAGGCCCAGCCGGAGCCCGATCCCGCCGAGCTTTGGACCGATGTGTATGCATCCCCCATCAATGACGCATATCCCTATCCGGGCAGGGTGGACTGAACATGAACAAGATTACCTACCGTGAAGCACTGAATCAGGCCATGTGCGAGGAAATGGAACGCGATGCGAACGTGTTCCTGATGGGCGAGGAGGTGGCCGAATACAACGGGGCCTACAAGGTCAGCCAGGGCATGCTGGATCGCTTCGGGCCCAAGCGCGTCATCGACACGCCCATCACCGAGCTGGGCTTCGCCGGCCTCGGCGTCGGCGCGGCCATGACCGGCCTTCGCCCGATCATCGAGTTCATGACCTGGAACTTCGCCATCCTGGCCATGGACCAGATCGTGAACGCGGCCGCAAAGATGCTTTACATGTCGGGTGGCATGTACAAGGTGCCCATGGTCTTCCGCGGCCCGGGCGGCGCGGCCGCGCGCGTGGCAGCGCAGCACTCGCAATCGCTGGAAAACTGGATGGCCAACGTGCCCGGGCTGAAGGTCGTCATGCCATCCTGCGCCGCGGACGCGAAGGGACTGCTGAAGTCCGCCATTCGCGACGACGACCCGGTGGTATTCATAGAAAACGAGATCCTCTACGGCGAGGTCGGCGATGTGCCGGCCGGTGAATACACGATCCCGCTGGGCAAGGCCGATATCAAGCGCAGCGGCACGGACATCACGCTGGTGGCGCATTCCCGCATGACGGGCTTCGCGCTGCAGGCGGCCGAGGAACTGGCCAAGCAAGGCATCAGCGCCGAGGTGCTCGATCCGCGCACGATCCGTCCCCTCGATGAAAGAACCATCCTGCAATCCGTGGCCAAGACCAACCATTGCGTGATCATCGAAGAAGGCTGGCGCTTTGCCGGCATTGGCGCGGAGATCTCGGCCCGCATCATGGAAAAGGGCTTTGACGACCTCGATGCGCCCGTGTTGCGCGTGACGGGCAAGGATGTGCCCATGGCCTATGCAGCCAATCTGGAGCGCATGACCCTGCCGAGCGTGGCCGAGATCGTGGAGGCCGCCCGCGCCTGCCTGGGCCGGGCCTGAGATGACCGCGATGAGCGAAAAGGAAAACGGGGTGATCCATGCCGATTGATGTTTACATGACCCAGCTTTCACCGACGATGACCGAGGGCAAGATCGTGCGCTGGCTGAAGAAGGAAGGCGACACGCTGGAGTCCGGCGAGATCCTGGCCGAGGTGGAGACCGACAAGGCCACGATGGAGCT
>WFOK01000039.1 GCA_015488115.1 Mariprofundaceae bacterium | reverse complement strand
AGTCGGACATCGGCGGGGCGCAGCAAGCGGGCCTGAAGGCGGCGCTGGTGCAAACAGGCAAGTATCGCGCCGATTTCGTCAAGCGCAGCGGCATCCGCGCCGATCTCGTGCTGCCTTCCATTGCCGACCTGCCGGACGCCCTGCACCTGCTTGATTAGGAGCTGAAAGCGAGATTCCTCCTCCGCATCAGCCCGGCAATAAGACTCCGGGCAGGCGGATACACACGCGCAAGCCCCCCAGCGTCTCCGAGCGTCCGAGCTCAAGACTGCCGTGATACACGTCCACGATCTCCTGAACAATCGACAACCCCAGGCCATGCCCTTCCTTGCCTTCATCCATGCGCATTCCCCGGCGCAGCACATCCCGCTGCTGCCTCTCATCCAGGCCCGGCCCGTCATCCTCGACAAGAATCCGCAAACCGTCGTCCGCCCTCATCCGCAACACGATGCGGGACGCCGCCCATTTGCATGCATTGTCCAGCACGTTGCCCAGCAACTCCATGACATCCTCGCGGTCGGCAACGATATGAAGCTCCTCCGGAGTGTTCACTTCAATGATGCCATGCCGCTGATGCACGGTTTCGAGCATGGCTGCCAGATCGCGCACGTCGCGTGCCGGCTCCGGCCACACGTCGCCGGGCGCGCGTCC
This sequence comes from Mariprofundaceae bacterium, assembly GCA_015488115.1. Classification (GTDB taxonomy): domain Bacteria; phylum Pseudomonadota; class Zetaproteobacteria; order Mariprofundales; family Mariprofundaceae; genus J005. The sequence goes on along the minus strand of WFOK01000039.1, from coordinate 2,284 downwards.
CGCCATGCGCGCGCGCGAAAGCTCCCTTTCGATGCGCCGCTCGATTCGCCGGACAAGTTCCATGAGCAAGCAGCGGTCGGACGGCTGCGGATCACGTTCGAGAATCTGAACCATTCGGGTCAGCGGGGTCTTCAGGTTGTGGGCAAGGTTGCCCATGGCGTTGCGGGAGCGCGCCAAGCGCTGCCGCATGACATGCAGCAGCCGGTTCACCTCCTCCACGAGCGGAGCAATCTCGGCCGGTGCCCGCAGCCGCAGCTCATCTGTTTCACCGCGCTCCAGCCGGCCCAGCTCTTCCTTCATCTCTGTCAGCGGGCGAAGGCCGCGCCGCACAACCCACATCTGCACGCTCAGCAACAGCATCAGGGCCGCCAGCGACAGCATCAGCAAGCGATGCTGGAAAAGCCGGGCCAGCCCCTGTTGGCGGGACACATCCTCGGCAACGCTCAGCAACACGCTCCGGCCATGCACGACAAATCTCCGTCCGAGCACGATCAGGCGCTGGCCCATCGGCCCTTCCAGGCCGCTGGCGACGCCCGCCTTGCCGGCCTCCAGGCGTTCATCCCACAGCGATCGCGAACGAATCTGCTTGCCGTCGCCGGGATCGAGCTGAAAATAGTGCCCGGAGAAGGGGCGGCGATAAATGGCGGGCACGCGCCGCATATCCATGGAGAGCCGGCCATCGCGCACGTCAAGCGCGGCCAGAATCTCCTCCATGTCATGCTCAAGGCGCGATACGACCCCTTGTTCGACCATGCGCCGGGATTCGATATTCACGAGAACCGACTGAATCACGAAGAACGTGATCAGGCTGAGCGTCAGGCTCAACGCTAGGCGCGCGCTCAGGGATCGCATGCGGCATCCGGGTCAAACATGTAGCCCTGCCCCCGCCGGGTCTTGATGCACGCCCGTCCCAGCTTCTTTCGCAGGCGGCTGATATAGACCTCGATCACATTGCTTTCCTTCTCGGAATCATGGCCATACACATGCTCAAGCAAATGCGATTCGCTGAAGATGCGGCCCGGCTGAAGCATCAGGTAGCGCAGCAGACGAAATTCCATGCCGGTCAGCGACACGGTTTCCGCCTGCTTTCCGGCATGTCTCCGGACAGACTGCGTGGCCTCGTCCAGTCGCCAGCCGCCGGCCCTGATCTCGGCGGCCGCCACGCCCTTCGCGCGCCGGACAAGCGCCTGCAAGCGCACAAGCAACTCCTCGAATCGAAACGGCTTGACAAGATAATCATCGGCGCCGGCGCGGAAACCGTCGACCTTCTCGTGCCAAGCGCCGCGCGCCGTGAGTATCAGCACGGGAATGTTCACGCCTTGCTCCCGCCACTGCCGCAGCACGTCAATGCCTGGCATCTCCGGCAGGCCCAGGTCCAGAACGACCACGTCGTAGGGCTCGCTGGTGCCAACGAAGGCGGCTTCGGTGCCATCATGAACCATGTCCACCGCGAAACCATGCTCATCGAGACGCGCGGCAAGCGCCTCGGCCAGGCTGTGGTCGTCCTCTACCAGCAGCAGGCGCAATCACTCATCCTCGACCGACAGCACACGCCCCGTTTTCGCGTCCACCGTCATTTCACGCACGATATCGTCCGGGCCAAGCAGCTCGATCTCGTAAACGATGCGACCGCCCTTTTCCTCAAGTTCGGCTTCGAGCACCCGGCCATGACGCCGCGCCGCAATCTGGCCGAGGATGGCGGCCAGCGGCAGGATCTCCCCATGCTGGCGCAGGCTCAATGCCCGGTCGTGATCCTCGTCCGCCCGCGCCGCCACGCCGGCGGCGGCCAGGGCCGCAAGCAAGGCAAGAGGCACCCGCATCCGCATGCGCGGACGGCCTGCCCCCGTCACAGTCCCCGCTTCAGTCGTCCCACCGGCCATAACCCGGAATATTGACTCCATGTTCACCAAAGTATCCCTTGTCTGCCTGTCGGTGACAGGCTTGGCAATTCGCGCGCGAACGCACCTTCGGATTGCCTTCTATCAGGCGGCGCGGAATTTTATCGTGCTCATGCCGGATATAGGGCAGCTCCGAGATGCGCATCGGCGGCTCACCGCCCCGCGCCGAACGCAACACCCACCGGCTCTGCCTGTCGCTTGCACCATCCGCCGCGTTCGCCACCAGATAGCGGGTGATCTGCTCGCGAACCGGGTCGTCGAGTTCGGCATTTTCCCCGAAATGGTCATCCAGCGAATCCATGATACGCCGCCATGACCTGGCCGGCAACCAGCCCGGCTGATAGGCAAAGTGACAGGCGCCGCACTCGCTGGCATAGAGCTTGTTT
>WFOK01000038.1 GCA_015488115.1 Mariprofundaceae bacterium | reverse complement strand
CGCAATGTGATCAAGCGGGCGATCGAGCTCGATGCCAAGGGGCTGATTCTGTTTCACAACCATCCCGGTGGAGCTCCGCACGCCAGCCCCGAGGACATTGCGTTGACCGAGCGCATGGCTCGGGCCTGCGGGTTGCTGGACATGCGCCTGCTCGATCATTTCCTGCTGGCGGGCAGGGAGGTCATCTCGTTCCGGGAGCAGGGCTGGTTTGCGGGAAGCGATCAGCCCTGATAGCTGCTGGCGGCCACGGCGATGCGTTCGGCCAGGCTGCGCACGGCCATGGTCAGGAAGTTCACGAGGTCCGAGCCGGGCTGGTAATTGGCCGAATGCAGGTTGGATACGCGCCCGTCGGTGACGAAGCTGAACGCGCTGCCCCATTTCTCGGTATGCCGCAGGTCGTAGACCGCAACCGGAATGCCGCCGTGCTGCTTGATCAGCGAAAAGCACGGGATGTCCGTATAGCCGTCGCCGACGAAGATCATCTGGTCCAGCGGCACGCGGATCAGCTCCGGTGGAACCTTCTTGTTGACCAGGAAGGGTTTGCCGCGCGCCTCCTTGCCGATGATTCCCTTCTGGATCTGGAAGATGTACCGGGTCTTGTCCGTGAAGCTGATGATCTTGCGCGCCGTGACGGCATGGCCCCGCTCGTCGTAATGGAACTCGCAGGTCCAGATGTCCGTGAATTCCTCGGCGATGCGCATGTGGCGCAGGATGTCGCCGATGCCGCTGCTGATCAGATAGAACTCCAGCGTCACGCGGGGATTGGTTTCCCGGACAACCTGGCGCAAATGGGGGAATAGCGCATCCACGCCGTCAAACAGCGGTAATTCGCGCCCCCAGGCCTTCAGCGAGGACTGGCTCAGCGGTCGCATGCGCCCGCTTCTGGCCACCTCGATCATGTGATGCAGGTAGGCAGGCACGGGATCCCAGTCCGCGGCCATCATGGCGCCGACCTCGCGCCAGAAGCCCTCGACATCTTCCAGGCCGGCGCGGCGCAGGTAGCCGCTGGTGCTGTCCGGGCCCAGCGTGTCGTCGAAATCAAACACGATGGCAATGCGCTCCTGCATGTGACCTCCTGCTGCGCCCGATGATGGCACAAGCGCTTCGGCATTGCCAATCGGACCCGTTGCTGAGTTCCCCACGATTTTCCACCCTGTACACCGCTCCTCTGGGCGGCGGCTCCGTGCCCACAAAGGGGTTGACACGGGGGTGTGCATGGACAATATTGGCGATTAGTGGGGAAAAGTGGGGAGCCTCACCAACACCGGGCGACGGAGAAGGGAAGGGAGCGTGTTCCAGGGAGAGTTCAGCAACAGCATGGACGACAAGGGTCGCGTCAGCATCCCGGCCGCCTTCCGAGAGGTGCTCAGGGATCACTATGGAGACGAGCGCCTGGTCATCACCCGTTCCCCGCACAATGAATGCTTGTTGGCCTATCCGATTCGCGAATGGAAGAAATTGCAGAACAAGATTTCCCAGATGCGTCCCAGTCCCGAGCTGCGCGCGTTCAAGCGCGTGTTGTTCAGCTCGGCGCAGCAATATTCGCCGGACCGTCAGGGAAGGGTGCTCATCCCGCAGGGCCTGCGCGAGTGGGCCTCGCTTGACCGAAACGTGCAATTTTCCGGCTTTGCCGACACGTTCGAAATCTGGGACAAGGCAAAATGGGCCCACCAGCTGGAAATGGATATCCAGTTGGCGCGCAATTTCGAGCTGGACCTCTGATGTGGCCGGGGCTCCGCATGTACCCGTCATGCTTGAGCAGTGGGTCGATGCCCTCGTGCTCGATCCGGATGGTTGTTATGTCGATGCCACATTCGGGCGCGGCGGACACAGCCGGGCCATCCTCGAGCGGCTCTCCGCGCGAGGGCGGCTGCTTGCGCTCGACCGGGACCCGGAGGCCGTGCGAGAGGGCGAGCGGCTTGCCAGGCAGGATGCGCGTTTCACCATCGTCCATGCGCCGTTTGCCCGGCTTGCGCAGGTGCTTGCCGGGCATGGGTGGGACAGGGTCAGCGGCGTGGGATTTGATCTCGGACTCTCCTCGCCACAACTGGATCAGGCCTGCCGGGGCTTTTCGTTCCAGCAGGAAGGGCCATTGGACATGCGCATGAATCCGCATGAGGGGCGGCCGCTTTCGGCCATGCTGAGCTCCGTTTCCGAGCGGGAGCTGGCCCGGGTGATTCGCGAGTATGGCGATGAGCGTTATGCGGGCCGCATCGCCAGGGCCATCCTGCGGGCCGTGCGGGACGGCAGGATGAACACGACGGCCGATCTCGAGCATGTCTGCTTTCATGCCGTGCCGAGATCATACCGTTACGGGGGCGTGCATCCGGCCACACGCACGTTTCAGGCCTTGCGCATCTGGGTCAATGATGAGATGGAGCAGCTTCGTCAGGGGCTGACGGCAGCCATCGGGCATTTGCGCGCGGCGGGCCGGCTGGTCGTCATCGCGTTTCATTCCGGAGAGGACCGCATTGTGCGCGATGTCATCGAGCAGGCCGTGCATCCGTGCACATGCCCGCCGCAGTTTCCCATGTGTGTGTGCGGCCGAAAGCCTTCCATGTGCTGGGTGCAGAAGAAGCCGCTGCGCCCGGACGAGCGGGAAGTCGCGGCCAATCCGCGCAGCCGTTCGGCCCGGTTGCGCATCGCGGAGGCGGTGTCATGACGCTGGGTTCGAGCATGCGCAGCCCCTGGCTTGCGCTTCCCCTGGTTGCGTTCGTCACGCTGGCCGCCGCCCAGGTCTGGCTTTCGCATCAGCGCTATGAACTGGCCAAGCAGCACCAACAGCTCGTCGTCGAGATGCAGGACATGCAGGCCGAGCTGAAGCGACTGCGGCTTGAGCTGGCCAGCCTGACCCGGCCGGAGCGTCTGCGGCAATGGGCGACGGAGAAGCTCGACATGCATCCGCCGGCGCCGCATCAGGTGGTGCATCTGTGAGGCTGGACAAGCAGCAGCGCTATGCAAGGCGACGCATCATGGCCGTGGGGGCGCTCCTGTCCCTGGCCATGATCATGCTCGCAGCGCGCGCCGTGGACCTGCAGTGGCTGCAGAAGGACAGGCTTGCCTCCCTGGCTGAAAAACAGCGCTACCGGCAGTACACGGTGGCCGCGCCGCGCGGCCCGATCCTCGACCGGCAAGGGCGTATTCTGGCCGAATCCATCGAGGTGCCCTCGATCGCGGCCATGGCCGATGAAGTGCCCGAGGACGATTATCCGCGACTGGCCAGGGCGCTTGGCGTGAGCACCCGTGCGCTGGCCCGCAGGCTTCGTGGCCGGCATGGGTTCGTCTGGCTGGCGCGGCAGATTGCGCCGGTGCAGGCCGAGAAGGTCATGGCCTTGGGGGTGCCGGGGGTTCGTCGGGAAAGTGAATGGCGCCGCTATCATCCCTTGGGACCGGAAACCGGTCACCTGATCGGATTCGTCGGCATCGACGGAAACGGCTTGGAAGGGCTGGAGCATGCCTATGATGCGCAGTTGAAGGGCACGCCCGGGGTCCGGCTCGTGCGCAGGGATGCGCGCGGGCGCTCGTTGCCCGGGGGAAGTTGGATCCGCAAGCCGGTGCCCGGCAAGGCGCTGAAGCTGACGCTGGATGCCTCGATTCAAAGCGTGGCCTATGCAGCGCTGGCCGAGGCCGTTGAAAGGCAGCAGGCCAAGAGCGGCTCGGTCATCGTCATGGATCCGCATACCGGCGACGTGCTGGCCATGGCCAGTTGGCCGGGATACAACCCGAATGATTTCCGCCGTTTCAAGCCAGGGCAGTGGCGCAACCGGGCGATCACGGACGTGTTTGAGCCCGGATCGACGATGAAGCCATTCACCGTGGCGGCGGCGCTGATGTCTGGCCGCTGGCGCCCCGATTCCCGTGTCTTCTGCGAGCACGGCGCCATGCGCGTGGCCGATTACGTGATCCATGACGATCACAAGGAGGGCTGGCTGGACATGGCCGGCCTGTTGGCCAGGTCGAGCAACATCGGCGCGGCGAAGCTGGCCCTGGACCTTGGCCCCGAGCCGCTGTACCGCCTGCTTTATGATGTCGGTTTCGGCCAGCGAACCGGCATCGGGCTGAGTGGCGAATCGCCGGGCATCCTGCCGCCGCCGGAGCGATGGGGTCCCGTGGAGACGGCCAACATCGCGTTCGGACAGGGGGTCGCCGTCACGCCGTTGCAGCTTGCAACGGCCTTTTCGGTTCTGGCCAATGGCGGGCATGCTGTTGCGCCTCGCATCCTGCTTGATGCCGGCATGGTCGATCGCGGGCAGGTCATTCCGCGTCATGTCAGTGACCAGATCGTGCGCATGCTCGAGTATGCGACGAGCCCCGAGGGAACGGGCAGCAAGGCTGTTCCCGCCGGGTATCGCGTGGCCGGCAAGACCGGTACCGCGCAGAAGCCGGATCGGCATGGCCGCTATGGGCGGAAGTTCATGGCCGTTTTTGCCGGCATGGCGCCGGCCGAGGATCCGCGCATCGTCATCGCCGTGGTCGTGGATGAGCCCAAGCGCAGCATCTACGGCGGGCAGGTGGCGGCACCCGTGTTCCGCAAGATCGCCGAGAACGTTCTGCCGTACCTCGGCATTCCGCCGCGGATGCAGACCATGCCGGCGGGCTTCGATGTCCAGTCTGTCGCGGCTGTTGCGCCCGAAGCCGTGCAGCCGGCCGGCAGCCTGATCGGCCTGACACTGCGCGAGATTCGCGCCGTGGCCGCGCGGCGCGGGTTGAGGGTGCGCATCCACGGCTCCGGCTGGGTCTACCGCCACAAGCCCTCGTCGCTGGATGGGCTGAAGCCGGGGGATATGTTCGAGGTCTGGCTCGATGACTAGGCTTGTGCTTGATGGGATGAAAGAGGTGGCCGAACTGGCTCATGGCCTGGGCTTCATGCAGGGCCATGCCCGGGTTTCGGCCATGTCCGATGACAGCCGCGAGGTGCGGGCGGGTGATGTGTTCATCTGCATGCCGCGAGCGGGTCAGCGGGCGGCCGCCCATGTGAACGACGCGCTGAAACGCGGCGCGGCCTGTGTCGTGTTCGTCGGCCATGATGAGCTCGGCTGTGATGCGCCGGCGCTGTATCTCCCGGACATGCGGGCGTTGGCGGCCTTTCTCGAGCGAGCGCTCGATCTGCAAGGAAGGCGGCCGCAGCTTGCTGGCATCACCGGTACCGATGGCAAGACAAGCGTGTGCTGGATGCTGCGTCAGGCCCTCTCCCGCTTGGGCTGCAGGGCCTGGGGCATGGGAACGCTCGGGTTGGTCCGGGATGAGCGGGATATCGATGATCTGGGCAACACGACGCCGTCGCTCCTGAGCATTCATGATGTGCTCAGGCGGGCCGCGCACCAGGGTGTGGACTGGCTGGTCATGGAGGTTTCCTCACATGGCATTGCGCAGCAGCGCATCGCCGGGCTTTCGTTTTCCGCTGTCATCTGGACCGGCATGGGCAGCGATCATATCGAGGATCATGGCGGTCTTGCGGCCTATCGGGACACCAAGGCGGGTTTCGTGCGCGATGCCGTGTCCATGGGCGCAAAGGCCGTGGTCAACGGTGATGATGCGCAGATCTGCGAGGCCCTTGCGGGGGTGCGGGGTCTCTGCTGGTATGCGCGCTCCGGCAGCGGGCGGCAGGCCCTGGTCGGCTGGGAGCAGCCGGAGCCCGGCACGCTGAGGCTGAAGACGGGGGGGAGGATCCTCGACGTGGCCATCCCCTTCGGTGAGTTTCATGCCGAGAATGCCGCGGCTGTGGCCTGCTTTCTCAGATGCGTGCTGGAACTGCCGGTTGAGCGGTTGCCCGCCCTTCTTGATGGCATGAGCGCGCCGCCCGGGCGCATGCAACGCATCGATGGGCCGCATCGCGTGTTCGTGGATTATGCCCATACGCCCGAAGCCCTGGAGCGCTGTCTTCTTTCGGCGCGGCAGATGGCCGCGCGGCGCCTGCTGCTCGTGTTCGGTTGCGGCGGGGAGCGGGATCGGGAGAAGCGTCCCCGCATGGGGCATGTGGCCGCAACCCTGGCCGATGAGGTCTGGATCACCTCGGACAATCCGCGCGGCGAGCCGCCCCTGCGCATCATCGAGGATATCGCGGCAGGCGTGCCGGAGGAAATGCTGCATCAGGTGCACCGCGTGGCGGATCGCGAACAGGCCCTGGCCGAGGCTGTTTCGGTGCTTGCAGCGGGGGATGTGCTCGTCGTGGCCGGCAAGGGACATGAAACATACATGGACATCGATGGGAAACGCCTGCCATGGCGCGACGACGAGGTGCTGATGCGCTTGCTGGCGCGAAAGGACAGCGAGGCGGCATGAGGATGAGCGCGGCTGAACTGCAACAGGCCACGGGCGGCGAATGGCGCGAGGGGCGCACGCCCGCGCGCCCGCTGACCGGTATTGGCACGGACAGCCGCAGGTTCCGCGATGGGGATGTGTTCCTGGCCCTGCGGGGCGAACGCTTTGATGGGCATGTTTATGCGCGCGATCTTGGGCATCGGGCCTGCGCGCTGATCGGTGACGATCGGGGGGCACGTCTCTGGCATGATCTGCCCCTGCCGCAGTTGATCGTGCCGGACACGCTGCGCGCCCTGGGCGATATCGCCCATGCCTGGCGCGAGCGGCTTGCCGAAACGACATGGGTGGCCATCAGCGGTTCGGTCGGCAAGACGAGCCTGCGCTCGATGCTGGCCTGTCTGCTTGAGGGGCTGGGCGTGCGCGTGGCCGGCACCAGCGGCAATCTGAACAATCTCATCGGTGTGCCGTTGACCCTGCTCGAGGTGCCGCAGGATGCCGAGATTGCGCTGATCGAATGCGGCATCAGCGTGCCGGGCGAGATGGAGCGCCTGAGCGCCATCGTTTCCCCGGATGTGGCCGTGCTCACGGCCATCGCGCCCGCCCATGGCGAGGGCCTGGGGGATGTGCATGGCGTGGCCAGGGAGAAGGCCCGACTTTTTTCCGGCCTGCGGGAGGACGGCTGGATTGCCGTTGGCGAGGGCGTGCGTGAGCGATTGCCCGAATCCCCCCGCCAGCCGCTGCTCGCTCCGGGTGATGCCGAGCATGTGCGCTTCACGCTGCATGGACGCAGGGTCACGTTCGCCCTGGGCGACGAGCGCACCGAGCATGAGCTTGAGCTGCCGGCCAGGCATTGGGCGGCCAACATGGCCTTGGCCATGAGCATCGTGCGCCGCTGGTGGGTCGGTCGCCGCGCCAGTGCGCCTAGCTTGCGGGACATGGTGCGCGCGCTGTCAGGCTGGCAGCCCTTGGCCGGACGCATGCGGATCCTGCGACGTCCTGCCGGGCCGACCGTTCTTGACGATGCCTACAACGCAAACCCGCTTTCGATGCAATCCGCGCTGGATACGCTCCGGGCCTGCGAGGGGCATCGCGTGGCCATTCTGGGCGATATGGCCGAACTGGGAGAGAAAAGCCGCGCATGGCATGCCGGACTGGATGTTCACGGCATCCAGGAACTGGTGCTCATTGGGCCGCAGATGCGCGCCTTGGCCGATCGGCATGCGCGAGCCCGGTGGTTTCCGGATGCAGACAAGGCCGCAGGCCATCTTGCCGGACGCAACTGGCCCGCACACAGCGTGATTCTGGTCAAGGGCTCCCGTTCCACGGGCCTGGAACGGCTTCTTCCGGTGATTCTGGGCGGGGAGGACGGACATGCTGTATAATCTGCTGTATCCGCTTTCCGACCAGTATTCGTTTCTGAACCTGTTCCAGTACATCACTTTCCGTACCGTGTACGCCCTGATCACGGCCCTGGCCGTCTGCTGGCTGTCGGGTCCACTGTTCATTCGCTGGCTGCGCGAACGCCAGGGCAAGGGGCAACCGATCCGCCACGACGGGCCGGCAAGTCATCTGGCCAAGCAGGGCACGCCGACCATGGGCGGGCTGCTCATTCTCATGGCGCTTGGCACAGCGACGCTGCTCTGGGCCGATCTGCGCAACGGCTTCATCTGGCTGGCCCTGCTGGTCACGTTCGGGTTCGGGTTCACCGGCTGGCTTGATGATCATCTGAAGCTGGCTCGCCGCAATCCAAAGGGCTTGGCCGGCCGCTACAAGCTGTTGCTTCAGTGCCTGTTCGGCAGCCTTGCGGCCGCCGGCCTGGCCGCGCTCACGCCCCCGATTGTGGACATCCCGATCTTCAATGTGCAATGGGACATGGGCTGGCTTTATCCCCTGTTTGTCGTGTTCGTGCTCGTCGGCGCATCAAATGCGGTCAATCTGACCGATGGCCTGGACGGACTGGCCGTGGCGCCCACCTTCATGGTGGCCACGGCGCTTGGTGTCGTGGTTTATCTCGCGGGGCACGCGAAGTTCGCCTCCTATCTGCTCATTCCCCATGTCCCCGGCGCCGGCGAGCTGGCCGTGTTCTGCGGCGCGATGGTGGGCGCCTGCCTGGGCTTTCTCTGGTACAACACGTATCCGGCGCAGGTGTTTATGGGGGATGTGGGCGCATTGGCCTTGGGGGGCGCCCTCGGCTTTGTGGCCTGCGCCGTGCATCAGCAGTTCCTGCTGCTCATCGCCGGCGGCCTGTTCGTGCTGGAGGCCGTATCGGTCATGGTGCAGGTGGCCAGTTTCAAGCTGACAGGCAAGCGCGTGTTCCGCATGGCGCCGATTCATCATCATTTCGAGCTCAAGGGCTGGCCCGAGCCGAAGGTCATCGTGCGCTTCTGGATCATCTCGATATTGCTGGCGCTGGTTGCGCTGTCGACGTTGAAGATCAGGTGACGCGAATGGGAGAGGTCAGGCGCTTGAACGAAATGACGGTCGGCATCATCGGCATGGGCAGGACGGGGCAGGCGGTCGCCCGGTTCCTGAGACGTCGTGGCGTGCGCTGCATCGGTTTCGACGAGCATGTGAAGCAGGCCAGCCCGGATCTTGTCGAATGCCGCAGGGGGAGATTGGAGGTGGCCGACTTTTCCGATTGTGATGCCCTGATCGTGAGTCCGGGCATCGACTGGCGGCATCCGGCGCTTGAACGTGCGCGGCGGATGGGCAAGGACGTGCGCGGCGACCTGGATCTTTTCTGCGAGCACTTCCAAGGCGAACTGCTGGCCGTGACCGGCACGAACGGCAAGACGACAACGGTCACGCTGATCGCCACATTGCTGGAGGTCCTGCCCGGCGGCATCGAGGCGGCCGGCAACATTGGTCGCCCCATGCTTGATGTGCTCGATGCCGATGCATCGCCGGCGCGGGTCGTGCTGGAACTGTCGAGCTTCCAGCTGGAGCGATCAAGCAGCATTCACCCCCGTTGGGCCGCGTTGCTGAACGTGCAGCCCGACCATGCCGACATGCATGCGGACATGTCGGCCTACGTTGCGGCCAAGCGACGGCTGTTCATGCGACAGGGCGAGGGCGATCGCGCCCTGCTGCCGCAGCATCGGGAATGGGATGATCTGCAGGCAGAGCTGGAGGCACGCGGCGTCGAGGTGGGTCGCTTCGGTCATGATCACGGCTCGGCGGAACATCTGTGCGCGGGCTTGCGGCATGAAGAAAACGACCATGCCGTGTTCTGGACCCAGCAGGGTGAACGCCATCGGGTGCCGGCGGACAGGCTGCGCATTCGCGGCATGCATCAACACATGAATCTCGCCGTGGCCGCCCAGGCCGCGGCGGATCACGGGGTGTCGGCATCGGTCATCGCCCTGGCCCTGGAAACCTTCAGGGGATTGCCCCACCGCATGCAATGGATCGGTCATTTCGGTGGTCGCGACTGGTTTGATGACTCCAAGGCCACGAACCCGGATGCGGCCGCGGCCGCGCTGCAATCGTTTGATCGCGTGCTGTGGATCTGCGGTGGATGGCGCAAGGGGCTGGCCCTGGACGCGCTGATCGGGCCCGCGTCCAGGCATGTGGCCCATGCCTATGTGATCGGGCGCGACATGGATGCGTTTGCGGACATGCTTCAGCATGCCGGCGTGCCGTTCACGGAGGCCGGCCGGTTGGATCGGGCCGTGCAGCTTGCCGCATCCCATGAGGAGGCCCTGCCGGTTCTGCTCAGCCCGGCTGCTGCAAGTCAGGATCAGTTTGAGAACTATGCCGAGCGTGGCAGGGCCTTTGCGGCGGCCGCGCGCAAGCTGGAGGATTCATGAAACGGCTGGCGGCTCCGGATCCGATCCTGCTGGGCGTCGTGCTGGTGCTCATGACGCTGGGCGCCCTGATGGTCTACAGCGCCAGCCTGAGCGTTTCGGAGGTGCGTTATGGCAACCCCTATCACATCATCGAGCGCTGGCTGGTCTATATTCCGCTTGGGCTGGTCATCATTCTCGGGCTTTCACGCGTCGATGTGACCTGGTGGCGGGCCGTGGCCCTGCCCATGCTGCTCGTTGCGTTCGCGATGATGGTGGCCGTGCTCATTCCTGGTCTGGGCAAGGAGATCAATGGCGCCCAGCGCTGGTTCTCCTTTTTCGGGGTCACGCTGCAGCCGGTCGAATTGCTCAAGCCCGTGGTCATCCTGTACATGGCTTATTACATGTCCACGTTCCCCGAGCGTCTGGGGCGCTTCTCCACCGGCCTGGCACCGATGCTCGTCGTGCTTGGCTTGTCGCTGGCCCTGCTGCTGCTGCAGCCGGATTTCGGCAGCTCGGCCCTGCTGTTCGGTGTCTGCTTCTGCATGTGGTTCGTCGGGGGCGTGCCGCTGCGCCATCTGCTTGGGCTGTTCCTGGCCTTTGTGCCGTTTGCGGCGCTGGCCGTGGCGCTGGAGCCCTACCGCGTGCAGCGGCTGGTCAGCTTTCTCGATCCATGGAGCGATCCGTATGGCAGCGGTTACCAGCTGGTGCAGTCCCTGATCGGCTTTGGCAGCGGCGGCTTGTTCGGTGTCGGGCTCGGACAGGGCGTGCAGAAGCTGTTCTACCTGCCGGAGGTGTTCACCGATTTCATCAGCGCAACGCTGGCCGAGGAATTGGGGCTGGTTGGGGTGCTGGGTCTCATCGCCCTGTTCGCCGTTCTGCTTGGCCGGGGCCTGTATGTCTCCCTGCGCGAGGAGGCGGTCTTCCAGCGTCTTCTGGTGCTCGGCTGCGTCATGGCCATGGGGTTGACGTTCTTCATCAATCTGGGCGCGGCCATGGGCATGCTGCCGACCAAGGGCATGCCGTTGCCGTTCATTTCCTATGGCGGCAGCGCGCTGATCGGCAACAGCATCCTGGTCGGGCTCGTCTTGTCCGTGCAGCGCCATCGGCCGCAGAATGCCCGAAGGGGAAGGGGCTCATGAGCGCGCGCGGCATGCTGGCCATCGCCGGGGGCGGCACGGGGGGGCATGTGATGCCGGCCCTGGCCCTGGCCGAGGGCGCGCGCAAACGCTGGCCCGGGCTGCATGTGCAATTCATCGGAGCCGAGCGCGGGTTGGAGGCCAGCCTGTTGCCGGCACGTGGGGAGAAGGATGTCCTGCTGCTCGGCATGCATGGCGTCAAGGGTGCCGGCTGGCGCCAGCAGTTGAGGGTTCTGCTCTGGGAGCTTCCCCGCGCGGTCAGGTCGATCCTGCGCCATTGGCGCAAGAAGCGGCCCGATGTCGTCGTCGGCGTGGGTGGCTATGCCAGTGCGTCCGGGGTCATGGCCGGGTTGATTGCCAGGGTGCCTGTCGTGCTGTATGAACAGAATGCCGTGCCGGGCCTGGTCAATCGCGTGCTGGCCCGCGTTGCCGACCGAATCATGCTCGGTCTGCCCGGCGGGGAGCGCTTCTTTGATGCCCGCAAGTGCCTGTTGACGGGCAATGTCGTGCGCTCATCCCTTCATGGTCTCCGTTATCGGCCGCACGATGTTCCCTGCCTGCTGATCATGGGCGGATCACAGGGTGCCCGTTTTCTGAACGAGCGCATGCCGCAGGCTTGCGTCCAGTTGCGCGGGATGGGCATTGTCTTCACGGTGCTGCATCTGGCGGGCCGGGATGAGCAGGAGGCAGCACGTGTGCGCGAGGCCTATCGGAAGGCCGGCCTCCAGGCAAAGGTATTGGGCTTCTGCGATGACATGCGCTCGGCTTACGAGCACGCGGATGTCGTCGTGGCCCGCTCGGGTGCCATGAGCGTCAGCGAGCTGGCCCTGTGCGGGCTGCCGGCATTGTTCGTGCCGTTCCCGGCGGCCACGCATGATCACCAGTATCACAATGCGTGCGTCATGGCCGATGCCGGAGCGGCGCTGGTTTGCCGGCAGGAGCAGGCGGATATCGAGCGCCTGGCCGACATGCTGGCGCCCCTGTTGCGTGAGCCGGAGCGGCGAAAGGCGATGAGCGAGGCAGCGCTGGCCGTGGCGGTGCCGGATGCCATCGACCGCCAGCTGGCCGTGCTCGGACCCTATCTGACCACGGAGGCGGCCGCATGAAGCAGCGCGTTCAGCATATCCACCTGGCCGGCATCGGGGGCATCGGCATGAGCGGCATTGCCGAATTGCTGCACAACCAGGGCTTTACGGTGCGCGGCTCGGACGTGAGCGAGAATGCGAACGTGCGCCGCCTGCGCGAGCTTGGCATCGCCGTGACCATCGGTCACCGCGCCGAGAACATCGCCGGCGCCGAGGTCGTCGTCGTTTCCAGCGCGATTGCCGGAGACAATGTCGAGATCGTGGCCGCGCGCGAGCAGGGCATCCCGGTCATCCCTCGGGCCGAGATGCTTGCCGAACTCATGCGCATGAAGCAGGGCATCGCCATTGCCGGCAGTCATGGAAAGACGACGATCACCTCGCTGATCGCCCATGGCATGGAGGCGGCCGGCCTTGATCCCACCTATGTCATTGGCGGTCGCCTCGTCGCAAGCGGCAGCAATGCGCGCCTTGGCGAAAGCCCCTGGCTGGTCGCCGAGGCGGACGAGAGCGACGGATCGTTTCTTCGACTTTCGCCGATGATCGCGGTTGTGAGCAATATCGATCCCGAGCACCTCGATCATTACGGCAGCTTCGACGCCTTGCTGGACGCCTTCCGGCAGTTCGTGAACCGGGTTCCCTTCTATGGTCGGGTCGTGCTGCATCACGAGCACCCCCATGTGGCGGCCCTGCGCGCGGATCTGCACAAGCCGGTCACGACCTATGGCTCGAGCGCTCAGGCCGACCTGCATCTGATCGAGAGCATCAGCGATGCGACCGGGCAGACGTTCAAGGCCGCCATGGCGGATGGAACCGATCTGGGCCGGTTCAGGCTGGCTCTGCCCGGCAGGCACAATGCCGAGAATGCGCTTGCGGCCCTGGCCGTGTTGCTCGATCTGGGCATCGAGCTCGAGGTCATACGCGCCGCCTTCGCGCGCTTCGAGGGGATCCAGCGGCGCTTCCAGTGCACGCCCCTGGGAGCCGGCACGATGATTGACGATTACGGACACCATCCCCGCGAGGTCATGGCCACGCTGGCGACGGCCAGGCGTTGCTGGCCGGACCGGGAGATCACGGTCGTGTTCCAGCCGCACCGCTACACGCGGACCAGGGATCTGATGCAGCAGTTTTTCGGTGCATTTGACGATGCCCATACGGTGGCCCTGCTGCCCGTTTACGCAGCCGGGGAAACGCCCATCGACGGGGCGGACGCCGGCGCGCTGGCCGAAGGCATGCGCGCCTGCGGACACAAGGACGTGCGTCTGCTTGCGGATTTTGATGAGGCCGGGAGGCTGGTGCGCGAGGTGACCGCGCGCGGGGGCATTGCGATCCTGATGGGGGCGGGCTCGATTGGCTCGCTGGCCCAAAGGCTGCGTGCGGAGCTTGTGTCATGAGCGCCTCCGTGGTGGAAACGCTGCGCCCGTTCGGCGAGGTGCGCGAGCATGAGCCGATGTCCCGGCATACGACGCTTGGGGTCGGCGGACCCGCGCGGGTTTATTTCAGGCCGCACGACCGGGTGATGCTGATCCGGGCTGTGCGTGCCCTTGATGCTGGGCTGCCCTGCCTGCCGCTTGGCAGGGGAAGCAATCTGCTCGTGCTGGACGAGGGTTTTGACGGCATTGTCATCGACCTTGCACCGCTCAATCATGTGAGCTGCAAGGGCAGGCTTGTCATGGCCGAGGCGGGCGCGCGCATGAGCAGGGTGGCCAGCGCCTGCGTGCAGGCGGGATTGAGTGGGCTGGAGTTTCTGGCAACCGTGCCTGGCGATATCGGCGGCGGCGTGGCCATGAATGCGGGTGCCTTCGGCCAGCAGATGTCCGACTGTCTGCGCGAAGTCTGCTGCCTGTTGCGCGATGGCAGCGAGACATGGCTGCCCGTAGATGCGCTGGGCATGGGTTACCGTCGCTGTCACCTGCCGGAAGGGGCCATCGTGCTTGAGGCCCGCTTCGAGCTGGAGCCGGCGCAACCCGCTCTTGTGCGCGACAGGATCAGGCGCATGAGGGCTCGCAGAAGCGAAACCCAGCCCCTGGACCAGCCCAATTGCGGTTCCGTGTTCACGAATCCCGAGGGCATGCATGCGGCGCGGCTTATCGAGGAGGCCGGCTTGAAGGGGAAGGCCATCGGCAAGGCCCACATCAGCGAGAAGCATGCCAATTTCATTGTCACCGAGCCGGGGGCCAAGGCCTCGGATGTGCTGGCGCTGATCCGTCTTGCAAGGCAGACCGTGCGCGAGCGCTTCGGCATCGATCTGGTTCCGGAAGTGCGCATCGTAGGAGGCGGGTCGTGAGTCGGGTGGGTGTGCTCATGGGTGGCGTTTCCAGCGAACGCGAAATCTCGTTGCGTTCCGGCGCGGCCGTGCTCAGGGCGCTCGGACGCTGCGGCATCGATGCCGTCGGCATCGAGCTTCGGGGGCGGCGGTGGGCCGAGCAGATACGCGATGCGGACATTGAGCGGGCGTTCATCGCGCTGCACGGCCTCTGGGGAGAGGATGGTTGCGTGCAGGGCATGCTCGAGATCATGGGCATTCCGTACACCGGTTCGGGTGTCACCGCCTCGGCACTGTGCATGAACAAGCGCCTGTGCAAGGCCGTGCTGAACCAGAACGGCATCAGGACGCCCGTGGAGATACCGATGCTTGAGCACGGTCCCGCGCGCTATCCGGTCATCGTCAAGCCCGTGGCCGAGGGATCGAGCATCGGGCTGCATCTGTTCAGGCATGCGCGGGAATGGGAGGCCGCAGGGCTTGATCCGCGTCCAGAATGCTGGATGGCGGAAATGCCGGTCGTCGGGCCTGAAATCGCCGTTTCGGTCCTGGACGGCGAGGCGCTTCCCCCGGTCGAGGTCGTGCCGAAAGAGGGCAGCTATGATTTCAAGGCCAAGTACACGACCGGGGCGACGGATTATTTCTGCCCGGCGCGCTTGCCTGCGGAAACGCTGCGGCGGGCAATGGAGGTCGCCGAGCGGGCGGTCAGGCTGCTCGGCTGCTCCGGGGCGCCGCGCGTGGACATGATCGTTGCCGATGGCGGCGAGCCGCACGTGCTGGAGGTCAACACGATTCCGGGCATGACCGAGACGAGCCTGCTGCCGAAGGCTGCGGCGGCGGCGGGCATGGATTTCGATGCGCTCTGCCGTCGCATCCTGGATTTGGCCGCCCTGGAGCATCCCGTGGAGGTGTGCGCATGAGCCGCGCCAATCGCAGGCGCCGGGCGAGGAAGCCGTTGTCGGCGGCGGTGCAGCCGCTGCTCAGGCGCGCGCTGCCGCTGTGCTTGCTGGCGGCCGTGCTTGCCGGCGGTGCGGTGCTGGCGAACGGGCACATGCGCATCACCGATTGGGAGATCAAGGCGCCTGAAGCGGTCAGGCAGGAGATCGAGGCCCATCTGCAGGCATGGCTGAAGGACAACAATGACCTGTGGCATTCCCAGCCGGTGTTCCTGCGCCGCATGCTGCTGGAGTCCATGCCGGATCTGGCCGATGTGAACATTCAGCGCAGCCTGGACGGGCATGTCCGGATCGCGGCCCGCATGCGCCGTCCGGTCGTGATCTGGCAGCAGGCATCCGAGCTCTGGCTCGTGGACGAAGCGGGCACGCCCTACCGCAGACTGCACAAGGGCGAGTGGCCGGACCTGCCACTGTTGCGCATGGAGCGGGAAGGGCTGGCGGATTCGCTAAGCCTGCTTGCATCACTGCAGCAGCTTGCGCCGGATCGGTTGGCCCGGCTGAGCGAGGTCCACGATGGCGGTCACTACTGGAAACTCATCCTGAGTCACGGTGAGGCGTGGTTGCTGCCCAAGCAGCAGACGGCGCGGCGCATGTCGCGTCTGGTGCGCATTCTCAGCCAGCCGCGGTGGCGTCATCGCCATTTTCGCGTCGATGCCCGGGATGCGCGCCGCTGGTATTTGCGAACAGCCAAACATGAGGGAGTGATTTGAAATGGCAAAGCAAGATTTGTTGGTCGGACTGGATATCGGCACGAGCAAGATCGCCTGTGTCGTCGCCGAGGCGAGTCCTGATGGCAAGGTGGATGTCATCGGCATCGGCACCCATCCATCCCGGGGCTTGCGCAAGGGCGTCGTTGTGAACATCGAGAGCACCGTCGAGTCGATCCGGCTGGCCGTCGAGGAGGCCGAGCTCATGGCGGGCGTGGAGATCCATTCGGTCTTCGCCGGTATCGCCGGCAGCCATATCCGGGGCTACAACAGCCACGGCGTCGTGGCGACGAAGAACAACGAGGTCACACAGGAAGATGTCGAGCGGGTCATCGATGCGGCGAAGGCCATGAACATCCCGGCCGATCAGCAGATCCTGCACATCCTTCCTCAGGAGTTCATCATCGACAATCAGGATGGCATACGCGAACCGATCGGCATGAACGGCGTTCGCCTGGAGGCCAAGGTGCACATCGTGACCGCGGCGGTGTCCTCGGTGCAGAACATCATCAAGTGCTGCAACCGCTGTGATCTCGATGTCGCGGATCTCGTGCTCGAACAGGTGGCCTCCAGCGAGGCCGTGCTGCAGCAGGATGAGAAGGATATCGGCGTGGCCCTCGTCGACATCGGCGGTGGCACGACCGACATCGCCGTGTTTCTGGATGGCGCGATCCGGCATACGGCGGTCATCCCGATCGGAGGCGATCATCTGACCAATGACCTGGTCATCGGCCTGCGCACCTCGGCGCGCGAGGCCGATCAGCTCAAGAAGAAATACGGGGCCTGCCTGACCTCGATGGTGTCCCCGGACGAGCAGGTCGAGATTCCCAGCGTGGGGGGGCGTCCGCCGCGTCCGATGCCGCGTCAGGTCATGGCGCAGATCCTCGAGCCGCGCATGGAGGAGTTGTTTGAGCTGGTCAAGGCCGAACTGGAGCGGTCGGGCTTTCAGGAGCTTATTGCCGCCGGTCTGGTCATCACGGGCGGCAGTGCGTTGCTCGATGGGGTCATCGAGCTGGCCGAGGACATTTTCGACATGCCGGTACGGCTGGGGCGCCCGCACGGCGTCGGCGGCCTTGTCGATGTCGTGTCCAGTCCGATGTACGCGACAGGCGTGGGATTGGTGCTCTATGGCCATCGATATCGGCAGGAAAACCGGAAACTGATCCGCAAGAAGGTCGAGCGCGGCCTGTTCGCCCGCGCGTGGCATCGAATGCGAAGCTGGTTTGGAGACACGGGATGAGACGGCGAAGATGACGACGGCATGGCACTGAATGAAACAAAGGGAACGGAACAACAACATCAACACAAAGGAGAGGGACATGGCACTGTACACATTTGACGACACAATGGGGCTTTCAGCCAATATCAAGGTGATCGGCGTTGGCGGCGGCGGCGGCAACGCCCTGAACAACATGATCAAGCAGAACCTGAGGGGCGTCGAATTCATCGTGGCCAACACCGATGCCCAGGCCATCGAGGGCAGCGCGGCGCATATCAAACTTCAGCTCGGCGCCTCGATCACGCGGGGACTGGGCGCAGGGGCCAATCCGCAGATCGGGCGCGAGGCCGCCGAGGCCGAGCGGGATCGCATTCGCGAGTTTCTCGAGGACACCGACATGGCGTTTGTCACGGCCGGCATGGGTGGTGGAACGGGCACCGGGGCCGCGCCGGTCATTGCCGAGATCGCCAAGGAGATGGGCGTGCTGACCGTGGCCGTGGTGACCAAGCCGTTCCAGTTCGAGGGCAAGCGGCGCATGCGGCAGGCCGAGGCGGGCATTGCCGAGCTGCGCAAGCATGTGGACACGCTGATCACGATTCCCAACCAGAAGCTGATCGGCGCCGTGGGCAAGAACACGAGCATGCTCGAGGCCTTTCGCAAGGCCGATGATGTGCTGTTGCAGGCCGTGCGCGGCATCTCCGAACTGATCACGCACACGGGCTACATCAATGTGGACTTTGCCGATGTGCGTTCGGTCATGAGCGAAACCAAGGGCGTGGCCATGATGGGCTCGGGCGTGGCCTCCGGCGAGAATCGCGCCATCGAGGCCGCCGAGAGGGCCATTTCCTCTCCCCTGCTGGAGGATGTGGACATTCACGGTGCCCAGGGCATCCTGGTGAACGTGACCGGCAATGAGGACATGACCCTTGCCGAGTACGACGAGGCCGTGTCCATCATCCACAACATGGCGGATGAGGATGCGAACATCATCTGCGGCATGGTTTACGACAGCGACGCCGGCGACGAGATCCGGGTCACGGTCGTGGCGACGGGCTTGCCCGGGGAAACGCCGATGCGCGTGGCCAGCACGAATGTGGACCGGGATCGCAGCCGTTTCGACATCCAGGTGCCCCCGCTGGATGCCGGCGTTCGTCCGCAGCCGCAGATCCCGCCTGTGGCCAACCCTTCGCCGGCCTCCCAACAGGTGCTGATCCAGACAAGCAGCGAGGCGCTGGATGAGGACCGCTTTGCCGTGCCGACGTTTCTTCGCCGTCAGGCTGACTGAGGCGGGGTGGGGGCAAGTCCCTCATCAGCAAGGGATTTGCCCTCATTGGAAATTCTGGCAGTATGGCCGCATGTTTTGTGCATTGCATGGGTGTGTTCCGGGTCACGGCGCCGGGATGCTCCATTGTGGCTGAATAGCCGGATGAAACGGACAGAACCACAGGGAGCGCATATGATCAGACAGCGAACGCTTGCCCATTCCATACGATGCAGCGGCATCGGTCTTCATTCCGGCAGGAAGATCGATCTGGTCCTTCACCCGGCCGAGGCCGATGCGGGGATCAGCTTCGTGCGTTCAGACTTGGGGGTGGAGATTCCGGCGCGCTCCACCTTCGTGACCGACACGCGCCTGTGCACGACGATCGGCAGGGACGGGGCGCATGTCTCAACCGTTGAGCACCTGCTTTCCGCCATGGCCGGGCTCGGCATCGACAATGCCCGCATCGAGGTGAACGGTCCCGAGGTGCCGATCATGGATGGATCGGCCGCGCCGTTCGTCTTTCTGATCCAGTGTGCGGGCATCCGGGAGCAGGACAGCCCGAAAAAGGTGTTGCGCGTGCTGAAGAAGATCGAGGTCAGCGAGGGCAACAAGCGCTGCG
Source organism: Mariprofundaceae bacterium (assembly GCA_015488115.1). Taxonomy (GTDB): domain Bacteria; phylum Pseudomonadota; class Zetaproteobacteria; order Mariprofundales; family Mariprofundaceae; genus J005. The sequence continues at coordinate 23,553 of WFOK01000038.1, read as the reverse complement.
CGCTGTATCCTTCGGCAGGCTTCAAGGTCAGTTATCTGCTGGATTATGATCACCCGATGCTGAAGAACCGTCAGGTGTCCATCGATTTCTCCCGCCAGGCCTACACGCGTGAGGTCAGCCGTGCGCGCACATTCGGATTCCTGCACGAAATCGAGGCCCTGCAGAAGGCGGGTCTGGCCTTGGGAGGCTCGTTGGAGAATGCGGTCGTGCTGGACAAGTACCGCGTCATCAATGAAACGGGCTTCCGCTACAGGGACGAATGCGTGCGGCACAAGATTCTGGACACGCTCGGTGATCTGATGCTGGCTGGTCATGCGATCGTCGGCGCTTTCGAGGGACAGCGCACGGGTCATGAAATGAACCACAAGCTGGTCTCGGCAATGCTCGCCGACCCGGAGAGCCATCGCATCGAGGTCTTGCAGGGCGGCGATGCCGAGCCGCAGGTCAGTGCGGCGCTCAAGGGCGTGCTTCAGGGCAGCTGATCTTTTCAGAGGGCATGAAAAAAGCCGGCTTCAAGCCGGCTTTTTTCATGCGCCAGAGGCAGGAGCCAACCGGACCGGACGGATCCGCAACGCACAGGGTTCCCGCTACCGCTGCTTCCTTCCGGACCTGACGGGGTTTGCGGGTCCTTATCGTGCGGGGCCCGGCCCGGTCAGCAACTGGCGGAGAGAGAGGGATTCGAACCCTCGGTACCCCGTTTTTAGGGTACACACGCTTTCCAGGCGTGCTCCTTCGACCGCTCAGACATCTCTCCATTTTTCCTGGCCATCAGTGATGGCACGAACAAACTGGCGGAGAGGGCGGGATTCGAACCCGCGTGGGACTTTCGCCCCCAACCGATTTCGAGTCGGTGCCGTTATGACCACTTCGAGTACCTCTCCGTATGTCATCGAAATCGGGGTGCGAAGCATACGGCTCCTGCCGCTTCTGGACAAGCGTTCAGCTCTTTTCGTACACGCCAACCTGGCGCAAACGGTCATGACGCTGACTCAGCAGCGTATCGGCGGGCAACTGAAGCAGTTCGTCCAGCGCGGACGTCAGCACCCGGTCGATTTCCCTGGCAGCACCCGCAAGGTCGCGATGGGCGCCTTCGTCCGGCTCCGGAATGATGCCGTCGATGAGCCCGAATTCGAGGAGATCCCTTGCTGTGGGCTTGAGCGCCTCGGCCGCCTCCTCCGCATGCTTGCGGTCGCGCCATAGGATGGCGGCGCAGCCCTCGGGTGAAATCACAGAATAGGTCGTGAACTGCTGCATGTAGAGACGGTCCCCAACCCCGATGGCCAGGGCGCCGCCGGAGCCTCCCTCGCCAATGACCGTGCAGATTACGGGCACCCTCAGGTTGGCCAGTTCCATGAGGTTGCGTGCGATGGCCTCGCTCTGGCCGCGCTCCTCGGCATCGATGCCCGGCCAGGCTCCGGCCGTATCGATGAAGGTCAGCACGGGCATCTCGAAACGCTCGGCAAGCTTGAACAGGCGCAGGGCCTTGCGATAGCCCTCGGGCCTTGGCATGCCGAAATTGCGCTTGAGCTTTTCCTTCGTGTCTCGCCCCTTCTGGTGACCGACGATGACCACGGCGCGGCCATGGAAGCTGGCCAGGCCACCGACGATGGCGGCATCATCGGCGAACGCGCGATCCCCGTGCAGTTCCTGGAAGGACTCGAACAGCAGCGGCACGTAATCGAGAAAATAGGGGCGATCGGGATGGCGGCAGAGCTGGCAGATCTGCGCCCGGGTCGCCTCGCGGTAAATCTTCTTCACCAGCTTGTCCCGCTTTTCGCGCAGCCGCTCGATCTCCTCTGCAATGTTGATGCCCGAATCTTCGCCCATTTCGGACAGATCCTGGATCTTTGAGGTCAATTCCGCAATCGGGCGTTCGAATTCGAGATAGGTTGCCATGCTAGCGTTCTCCTTGCCGCCTGAGCCCTTGTTGCCGGCCCTGGCTGGGGGCTGGTTGCCAAAGGCGGCATTTTAGGCGGGTTTCATCACTATTGAAATGCCGGGCCAGCACCTGCCGTGTTTTCTCATCCCATTTCATGCATGGCGCGGTTTTAAGCACGGCTGTCTGTCCTTCCGGAAGACGCACATGCATCACGAGGCGGGCGGGAGCCTGCTCGATCCTGAGGGCGGCCAAGGCCTCGACCGTTGTCTCGTCCAGCGCGATCGAGGAGGCATGCACATGAATTTCCTCAACGAGGTCGGTGAGGATATCGTCGAGCGCCGCCGCCGCCTCGGCACGGATGACCGGTGTGTCCCTTTTCTTGTCGACGCGCCCGTGGATCAGGAGCGGCCGGTCCTGCTGCAGCAGCTCCGCATGTTCGCTGAAAAACGGCGGGAAACAAACCATTTCAGCCTGCCCGCTCAGATCCTCGAGCTGTACGAAGGCCATGGTTCCGCGGCGGCCCTGATGCGTTCGCATGCCCGCGATGCTTGCCGGCAGCGTCACGGGCGCATCGTGGGCGAATTCATGCAGGGAAGCCAGCGAGCCATTGGCCAGGCCCGTGGCCTGGGCCAGATAAGCCTCGAGCGGATGCCCGGTCAGATAAAAGCCCAGCACTTCCTTTTCGGCCTGCAGCTTCTCGGCCAGGCTCCAGGGCTCAAGCCCGGCGGCGCTGTGCGAAGGCTCGGGCTCCATGAGCTCGAACAGGGCGGATTGCTGGGACGAAAACTCGCGCCGCTTCTTCTGACACGATTCCAGGGTTTCCGAAAGCGAGGCCAGGGCCGCCCGGGGGTGCGGGATCAGCTCATGGAACGCGCCCGACTTGATCAGGGCGTCAAGCACACGCTTGTTCAGCGTGCGTTCGGGGACGCGCAGCAACAGATCCTCCAGCGAGCTGAAGGGGCCGTTTTGCCCTCGTTCCCTGACGATGGCGCGCACGGCGGCCTCGCCCACGCCCTTGATCGCGCCCAGGCCAAAGCGGATGCCTTCCTCGGAGGGAATGAACTCCCAGTCCGAGGCATTGATGTCGGGGCCCAGGATGGCAAGTCCCATTTGCCGGCAGTCGTTGACCAGCATGGCGATCTTGTCCGTATTGCCCATGTCGCAGGACATCGTGGCAGCCATGAAGGCTTCGGGGAAATGTGCCTTCAGGTAGGCCGTCTGGTAGGCAATCAGTGCATAGGCTGCGGAATGGGACTTGTTGAAGCCGTAGCCGGCAAACTTTTCCATGAGGTCAAAGATCTGCTCGGCCTTGTCCAGGGGCACCTTTTTCTTTTTGGCGCCTTCCATGAAGACCTTGCGCTGCTTGGCCATTTCCTCGGGTTTCTTTTTGCCCATGGCGCGCCGGAGCAGGTCGGCCTGGCCAAGGGAGTATCCGGCCAGCAACTGGGCAATCTGCATGACCTGTTCCTGGTAGAGGATCACGCCATTGGTTTCGCTCAGGATTTCCTTGAGTTGGGGAAGGGGGTAGCGAATTTCCTGCCTTCCGTGCTTGCATTCGATGAATGTGTCCACCATGCCCGATTCAAGCGGGCCAGGCCGGTAGAGGGCGACCAGCGCGATGATGTCCTCGAAGCAGTCCGGCTTCAGGCGCGTCAGCAGATCGCGCATGCCGGATGACTCGACCTGGAACACCGCGCTGGTCTGGCCTTGCTGCAGCAGCTCAAAGGTTTTGCGGTCATCGAGCGGGATGGCCTGGATGTCGAATTGCCGGTGCGAGGGATGCTGCCGGATGAAATGGCAGGCCATGTCGATGACCGTCAGCGTCTTCAGGCCAAGAAAGTCGAACTTGATCAGGCCAACCTTCTCCACATGCGCCATGTCCCACTGGACGACCTTTCCCTCTTCGCCGGGGACCTTGAACAGCGGGGCCGTTTCGACCAGCGGATCGCGACCGATGATGACCCCGGCCGCGTGCTTGCCGGCATTTCGATGACAGCCCTCGAGTTTTCTGGCCAGATCGAAAAGCTGGGCCACCTCGTCGTCGCTTTCCAGCATCCTGGCCAGGCGGGGCTCCTCATCCAGCGCCTTGTCGAGGGTCATGTTCAGGTCATTCGGAATCAGCTTGGCAATCGTGTTGACCTTGCCCAGATCGATGCCCAGCACGCGCCCCACATCGCGCACGACGGCCTTGGCCTTCATCGAGCCGAACGTGATGATCTGAGCCACCCGATCCTCGCCGTATTTCTCGGTCACGTAGCGGATGACCTCCTCGCGCCGGCTCATGCAGAAATCGATATCGAAATCGGGCATGGAGACGCGCTCGGGGTTGAGGAAGCGCTCAAACAGCAGCCCATAGCGGATGGGGTCGAGGTCGGTGATGCGCAGGCAGTAGGCGACCAGCGACCCGGCCCCCGAGCCGCGGCCGGGTCCGACCGGGATGTCATGCTCCTTGGCCCAGTTGATGAAGTCCGAAACGATCAGGAAATAGCCGGGGAAGCCCATGCGTTCGATGATGTCCAGCTCGAACTCCAGCCGGCTCTCGTATTCGCTGCGCGGGGCATCCGGCCGTCCTGCGATGATCTGCGGCCAGCGATCATCCAGCCCCTTCCATGCCTGCTGGCGCAGGTAGCTGCGCAGGTCCATGTCCGCGGGAGGCTGGAAGTCGGGCAACTGGTACTGGCCGAACTGCAGATCGACATTGCAGCGGTTGGCGATGTGCAGGGTGTTCTCGAGCGCCTCGGGAATGTCCTCGAACAGGGCGCGCATCTCGTCCCAGGATTTCAGATAGTGCTCGGGCGTGAAATGCCCGGCCGGATCATCCTTCAGGGTCCGGTTCTGCTGCAGCGCCAGCATGGCCTCGAATGCGCGGAAATCTTCCCTGTTCAGGAAATGGGCGTTGTTCGTGGCGACCAGCGGGATATCGAGTTCATGGGCCATGTTGATGAGCTGCCGGTTGATGTCATCCTGACCGGCCTTCGTATGCCGCTGCAGCTCCAGGAAGAAGCAATGCTCGCGGAACATGCCCTTGTACTCCAGGCAGGCGCGCCTTGCCGCCTCCTGGTCCCCGCGCTGCAGGGCCTGCTCGATTTCCCCGTTCCAGCCCGATGAAAGGGCGATCAGGCCTTCGGCATGCCTGGCAAGAAAGGCCTTGTCGATGCGCGGCTTGTAATAGAAGCCCTCGAGATATCCGGCCGAGACGATGCTGAGCAGGTTTTTCCAGCCATGGTTGTTTCTGGCAAGCAACACGAGCTGCGGGAATCTCGGCGCCCTGGGGCCGCTGGACTTCCGCTCCTGCATGTTGTCGCACAGGAAGATCTCGCAGCCCAGAATCGGCTTGATGCCCATGGACATGGCCCGCTGGTAGAACTCGATGGCGCCGAACAGGTTGCCGTAGTCCGTGATGGCCAGGGCCGGCTGCCGCATTTGGGCCACCTTGTCCAGGGCCTGCCGGATCCTGATCGTGCCGCCAAGCAGCGACAGATCCGTATGCATGTGCAGGTGGACAAACGGGGCGAAGCGCATGCACGCAGGCTATCCGCTCATGTGGGGGAAATCATCCGTGAAGACCGAGGCCAGGCATCGCGGCATGGCCATGTCCATGCCGTCCGGCTAGCCTTCCGCCCCCAACCCAATCACGGCGAGCAGGAGCGGAAACCATGAAAGGCGAATTGAAATATGAAGGCAAGGGCAAGCGCTTGTACGCCAGCGATGTGGAAGGGGAGCTGATTCAGGAGTTCAAGGATGACGCCACGGCCTTTGACGGCATCAAGCACGATGTCATCAAGGGCAAGGGCGAGCTCAACTGCGCCATTTCCTCCCACATCTTCGAGCGCCTGCATGAAGCGGGCATTGCCACGCATTATCTCAGGCGCGAGGGACCGGCGACCATGCGTGTGCGCGAGTTGGACATGATTCCGGTCGAGATCGTGGTGCGCAACGTGGCCGCTGGATCGATCTGCAAGCGGCTGGGGCTTGAGGAGGGGAGGCTGCTTCCATGGCCGCTGACGGAACTGTTCTACAAGTCGGATGAGCTGCATGACCCGATGATCTGTGTCGAGCATGCCGAGATGTTTGGCTGGGCGAGCCGCGAACAGATTGCGGCCATGAGGGATGTGGCCCTGCATGTGAACAAGGTGCTGACCGAGCTGTTTGACGGCGTCGGCATCCGCTTGGTCGATTACAAGCTGGAGTTCGGCTTGAGCAGGGAAGGGGAGATACTGCTTGGTGACGAGATCACGCCGGATGGCTGCCGGTTATGGGATGCCCGGACCGGTCGCAAGCTGGACAAGGATGTGTTCCGCCGCGATCTGGGTGGCTTGTCCGAGGCCTACCATGAGGTGGCCAGTCGGCTCGGCCTGCTGGGCTGATCGCGGGCTCAGCCCGGCCACCCCAGCCTTGCGTGCAGTCCTGAGGCGCGAGGCGTCGAGCGCAGCATCTGCTCGATGAGCAGCGCGGGATGCCCCGCAATCGTGCAGCGTCGGCGGGCCCGCGTCAGGGCCGTATAAATCAGCTCCCGTCCCACAAGCGGATGATCCGTCGGCGGCAGCACGAGCATGACCTCGTCATATTCCGAGCCCTGGCTCCGGTGGACGGTCAGCGTCCACGCTGGCTGCCAGACGGGCAGCTCATGCCGGTGAAAGCCGCGCAAGGCGCCGTCGATGCGGAACCATGCGCGCAGGCCCGATCCCTGGTCCCAGAAGATGCCCGTATCCCCGTTGGCCAACCCCGTTTCCGGATCATTGCGCAGAATGAGAAGCGGCAGCCCGTGCGCGCCCTGCCTGTCCGCTCCGGCCCGCATGCATCCGTCGCGCAGCAGGCGCTCATGGAAGCGGTCGCGCAGGGCCATCTCGCCCCATGGGCCTTCCCGGAGCGCACACAGGACCCGGTAGCGTTCAAACAGGGACATGGCCTGCTCCACATCGTTCGCATCGAAGATCGGGGAGAAGCGGTCGATCATCCATGAGAGGATGGCGGGGGGCGGCATGCCCTTCTCGCAGAACATCCATTGCAGGGTATCGTCCCGTCGCCCGACCAGGGATTCGATCATGGGCCTGTCACCCTGCTCCAGGGCCCGGGCCAGTCGTCCGATGCTGCCGCCCGCATCAAACCGGAAGCTGTGCTTGAGCTCGACGATGGCATCGGCCAGTCGGCATGCCGGCTGGCCCGTCAGGCCGGCCGGCAAGGATCCCATGACGGCGGAGAGCTGGGCTGCGCGCTCCCGGCTCAGCAGCATGCCCTGCCCCCGTCCGGTCAGATCGCCCAGCACGCTGCCCGACTCGACCGATGACAACTGGTTGCGGTCGCCGAGCAGCACGAGCCTGCTTTCGACGGGCAACGCCTCAAGCAGGGCCCGCATGAGTCCCTGATCGATCATCGAGCACTCATCGACAATCAGCACATCGCAGGGAAGCGGATGTCGTCCATGAAACGTGAAGCCGTTGCGGCCCGCCCCCAGGAGCCTGTGCAGGGTGACCGGCTTCGACAGCTTGCCCATGTCGGTTGCGTTCCAGCCGGACTGGAGGCTTTCGTGCAGCCGGGCGGCCGCCTTGCCGGTCGGGGCGGCCAGCAGCATGCGCGCCTCGGGTTGATGCCGGCGCAGAAGCCGCAGCAGGCTTAGGACAGTTGTGGTCTTGCCGGTGCCGGGTCCGCCAGTGATGATGCTCAGTCCATAGCTCATGGACATGGCCACGGCCAGACGCTGCCACCAGGCCGGATCATCGCGGGAGAGCCTGCCGAACAGCGCATCCAGTTCCGATTGCAGCCATGCCGGATCCACCTGTACGGACCGGCATCGCTCAAGCATGTTCCGGGCGATGAAGCATTCAGCCTCATGATGCCGGTACAGGTACAGGCGGACGCCATCGAGAACCAGTGGCGCCCGATGACCGGCCCTGGCGATGAAGCGGGCGTTCAGGAGGGCCTTCTGCCATGCCGGCAGGCCTGGCGCATGCAGGGCGGCCGCTCCCGTCTCGTCCACGGGCACAGGACTGCCCGCCATCCGGTCCAGTTCGATGCACACATCGCCGCGGACATCGGCCCAGGCGACCAGGGCCGCGGCCAGCAGGGCCGGTTCGCAGGCCTGCGGATCGAGTTCCGCGCAAAACCTGACGAATTGCGCCGACAGGGGCGAAAGGACGCTGTAGTCGGGGCGATCATGCGCACGGTTCATGCCTTGCCGCCTCCGAAGACGTCCCGCTCCATGCCCTCGATCAGTCCCGGATCGGGACGCCAGTAATGGATGCCGTATCGCGGACCGAACTGCGGCCGCATGCCCCGCAGAAACAGGTAATAGATGCCCCCGAATTGCCGTTCATAATCATACATGGGATGCCTGTTTTGCATGTGTCGATGCCAGGCCACCGCATACAGCAGCGCCTGCACGTCGTATCTTCGCTGCTGCATTTCCCGACGCAGTCGCTCGGGCGCATAATCGGTCAGCGCATGGCCGAGATGGTTGCTCTTGTAATCCACGAGGTAATAGCGGCCCTGATGTTCGAAGACCAGATCGATGACGCCCGTGATCAGGCCCTTGAAGGCCTCGAAGTCCAGCGCCGGCCCTGATCCGGACAAGGGCCGGAGGAAGCGGTCCATGTCATCGGGGCGCACATGGTCGGCTTGGAAGTCGAAGGGAACCTCGCGCAGCGCATGGCCGGGCTCGATGCCCGACAGACAGAGTCCCTGCGCATTGAGCGGGGTTTGGGCGATGTCGGCAAGCCAGGTGGCAAGCCCGTCGATGTCCAGGTCGGATGCAAGGCCATGGCGCAGCGCCAGCTCCGGAACGAGTTCCTCCAACTGGGGGGGCATGGGCTGCCGCAGATCCAGGCGTTCAAGCAGCGCATGCATGAACAGCCCTGCATGGGCGCCCGCAGCGAACGAGAAGGCGAAATCTGGTTCCGCCTCGCCGGACTCGGCACCGGGGAGCGATGGCTGGTGAATGTTTCGCGTCATCGAGGTGAAGGAGGCGATGCGCCAGCCGCTGTCCACCGGGCGTTCGATCCGGCCAAGATGCAGGGGGGGAGGCCCGGTCCGCGCGGTGGCCCGCGCAGGAGCCTCGCCGGGTTCATGTGGTGGCTGCACGGCGATGCCCGGCAGCCTGGAAAGCTTCGTCAAGGCCCGCTCCAGGCCCTCGGCCGTGGGCCGGGCATGCCCGTCGGCTTCGTCGGCCAGGCGGGTCAGGATCCACCCCAGGCCACTCTGCAGGGAGGGTTGTCTCGTTTGCGTGTGGTCGAAGTAGACATGGCAATGGGATCTTGCGCGGGTCAGGGCCACATAGGCCAGCCGAGCATCCTCGGCCAGCCGCTCCCGTTCTGCCTGTCTCCAGGCGTCCGACGTTTGATCGGGCAGGGGGTCGTAGAGGAAGGACCAGCCGGCATCGGTATCTCCTTCGTGCCAGCAGATTCCGCCCTGCCGTTTCACTTGCAGGGGCTTGACGGCCCACAGCGAGGGAACGAACACGACCGGAAACTGCAGGCCCTTGCTCTTGTGGATGGTCATGATGCGCACGACGACCTGGTCATTCTCGAGCCGGAGGGGATGCTCCTCGTCACGCGCATGGCGCTGCTCGTGGCGCATCCATGCCAGCAGGGCCTTGCCGCCCCCGACTTCCCGGCTGGCCTGCTGCAGCAGTTCCGCCAGATGCAGCAGATTGGTCAGGGTGCGCTCGGGATCCTCCAGCCGGTTCAGCCAAGCCGCCGGACCTTCGTCCTGGCCGTGCAGCGAGGCCACGGCGCGCAGCAGGTGCTGAAACCCGGCCATGAAGCCGTGCGTCAGCCAGCGCTCCCGGGCCTGGTGCACATGATCGACCCATTCGCCCCAGCGGTTGGCTTCCCCGATGATGCCATGCAGCTCTTCGGGGGGCAGCGCGATCCATGATACGCTCAAGGCCTGCCGCAACAGGCGACGATCCTCGGGCTGGATCATGGCCGCAAGCACGGACAGCAGCCCCTCCGCTTCGGGACTCTTCCAGACCGAGCCACCGCCGGTGATGGCGGCGGAGATGCCGTGTTGCTGCAGCATGCGGCGCAGGGATCTTGCCTGCTGTCCCGTCCGGACGAGGATGGCGATGTCCGAGGGCAGAAGGCGTCGGCCATCGAGCGTGAGATGTTCGTCGTCCAGCATGTCCCTGATGCGCGCGGCCAGGGATGCATGCACGTGTTGCTCGATCTCCGCGCTGTTGCCAGGCGGTTCCCCCGACGCTGAGCGAGGCAGGCGCTCGATGACCAGGGAGGGCAGGGCTCCGTCCCGGCGCATCAGCGGAAGCACACGGCAATCATCGGGTGTCGTCGAGGGGGTATGCGTGATGGCCTCATGAACGAAGGAGGCCGGATGAGAGAACAGTTCATTGATGGTCTCGACCATGCGCCGGGACGCCCGCCAGTTGACGGTCAGCGACCACACGCGGTCCACCTCGCGGCGGGCCTGCATGAACGTGAACACGTCGCCGCCCCGGAAGGCGTAAATGGCCTGTTTCGGGTCCCCGATCATGATCAGGGTGTGCGTTTTGCCCGCCTGATGCACGCGACGGAAGATGTCGTATTGGCGGGGGTCGGTGTCCTGGAACTCGTCGACCATGACAAGCGGGTAGCGCTCGGCCAGCGCATGGCAGAAGGCATCCCTGCCTGGTGCGAGCAGGGCCTCGTGCAGGCGTTCGATCATGTCATCGAAAGCCAGCCATCCATGCCCGGTCTTTTGCGCATCGAGCTGTCTTTTTGCAAAGGCGGCGGCTTCGTCAAGCAGATGGCACAGCCTTGCCTTGCGCAGCATGGGGGCAAGTTCCCTGAGTCGCGTGACCAGGCTGAACGGCGGGGCGGCGAATTCCGAGCGTCTGTGTTCGGCGCCCTTTTTGAGGCGGAACGCATGGGCGTCCAGACAGTTCAGGGTGCGCTCGTCGGGGCAGCGCGGAGGCTGTGAGAGCAGGCATTCATCCATGGTCCTGCAGGCATCCCGGAGCGGGGGATCTCTGTGCATGCCCTGGCGCTTGAATGGAGGGTCGTCGAACAGCAGGGCCATGATGGCCTCATGCCGGCTCCGCCAGCATTCGGCCAGATCCAGCAGCAAGCGCTCGTATTCACGCTCCAGCAAGGCAAGGCGCCGTGCATCAGCCGGGGGGCGGAGCTCTGGCCGATGCACGGCAAGCAACGGCTCAAGCAAGTCAAACAGCCGTTCCGGATCGGGAAAGATGGATCGAAACATTTCCGCGTCCGCCGCATCTGCTTCATAGGCCCGCTTGCGCCAGAAGTCCTGGACGGCCTGAAGCTTCAGCCGTTCATCGTTGACATGCGTCTGCTCAAAGCCCTGTCCGGCGCTGAATGCCATTTCCCGAAGCGCCTGCTGGCAGAAGCCGTGGATCGTGTGCACGGCGGCCTCATTCATGTTCAGCAGTGCCATGCGCAGGCGATTGATCGCAAGCTCCCGGGCAGGGCCTGCGGGATGGAGCCGTTGCAGCGATGCGAGAAACGCATCCGTGGGCGCATCGCGTTGTGTATCGAGCAGGTGGTCCAGCGCCGCGCGAAGGTGCTCGCGGATGCGGCCTCGCAGCTCATCCGTGGCCGCGTTCGTGAAGGTCACGACAAGCTGCCTTTCGATGGGGATGCCCTCCAGCACGAAGCGGACAGCCAGGTTGGCGATGGCATGCGTCTTGCCCGTGCCGGCATTCGCCTCGATCAGGTGGCTTTTGCCGGCTTCCAGCCCCATGATGGACAGCGGCACGGGATCAGCCATGTGCGTCCTCCAGGCATTGCATCAGGGGCATCAGCACGCGCTCGGCCAGTTCGGCGAAGGCATCGTCCGGTTCCCATTGGTGGCGTCTGAGCAGCAGCTTCACATGGAAGTCCTCGCATTCCCCGCTGCTGTTGAAGCCTGCATGCCAGGCTGCCCGGGCCTTCTTCATGGCCCGCTCGCGGTCTCCACGCTCGTGAAGGGACTGGACATAGGCGCTGCTGCTCTTGCGCAGCAGGGGCAGGGGACGCTGCAGTGCCTCCAGGTACAAGCCGGCCAGTCTGCCCAGCTCCTGTCTTGCATTCGTGGGCTCGAGCGGAGAAAGTCGTCTGCATCCATCCCTGCAGATCAGGTGCGCATGGCCCGCCAGTTCATGGGCGCAGGCATGCAGGCAGAGATGCGTGATCCAGGCTGGCAAGGCATCGACGACCCGGAAGTCGGTGGGCATCCAGTGGAGGGCTCCCAGCCCCTTGAAAACGCCGTCAAGCCGTCCCTGCACGCTCAGCCGCCCCAAGCTGATGCGGACGTCCACATTCGCGGGCTCGAGCGGTCGGGTCAGCCCGGTCAGCAGGGGCTCGATATCCTCACGCAGACGGGCGAGCTCGCGGCTTCCCGGCAAGCCGTGAGGGAGCATGCCAGCCGCGCGCAGCTGTTTCTCCAGCGGTGCGTCCGGATGCAGCAGCAATTGTTCCATGATGCGGTTACGCAGCTGCCATTGCTGCAAGGCGTCCAGCGTGAACGGCTCGTCCTCGGGGCATGCCTCATCGGCGGGTCGGTGCAAGTGAAGGCGTTGCTGCATGAAATGGCGTATCGGATGACTCAGGGCCCTGTTCAGCATGCGGGGGTCGATCTGATCCGGATGTTCCTCTTCGGGCAGGGGAAGGTGCCAGGCCGGCCAGCCGCTCTGTCGCGCCGCAGGCTGATGACGGTACAGCGAAGCGCAGGCCTTGTGCCACCAGGCATCAAAGCCCGCCGTTGTTTCCCGGTCGAAATTGGCCGTCGAGAATGGCTGCAGGCCATGCACCTGCTGGATGGCCTGGCCGGCCGCACATCCGTTGATGCGGTAGCGCTGGTCGAGGACATCCACGAGTTCCTGCACGACAATGGACGGCTGCAGCGGCTCATTGTCCTGCTCGTTGCGCCCCGAATAGCAGATGATCAGGCGCTCCCGCGCGGCCAGCAGGGTTTCCAGCATCAGATAGCGGTCCTCCAGGCTCGGATCCGGATCACCATGCCGCCATTGGCCGCGCATGCGGTCGAATTCGGCCGGCGTGCCGGGGCGTGGAAATTCTCCGTCCTGCATGCCGAGCAGGGCGATGATGCGAAATGGAACGCCACGCAGGGGCTGCAGGCCGCAAAACGTGATGCCTCCGGAATAGAAACGGCCGCCGGAAGGCGGACTTTGCAGGCGGGCACCCAGCCAGTCGCGAAGCACGGGCAGCGTGATGCTCGCGTGGCTGTCCCGGCCGATGTCTCCGAGTTCGGCAAGGGCCTCGCAAATCCCTTCCAGCCCGTCCTGACCCTCGGGATCCCGCTCGAAGACATCATGCAACAGGCACAGCAGTTCCTCGGCCCAGGCGCGCGGCGGACGGGGCTGCCGCAGCCTGAGGCTGTAATCGCGCAGGTGATCGAGCAGGGCAAAGAAGCGGGACGCGCATTCAGCCTGTTGCGCGCCCAGCGGGGAGGAGGGCGCGATGTCATGCAGTAGGTCCTGGTCGCCCAATGAAAAGCCCGCCATGGTGCGTGCAAAGGCCTGATGCCATGTGTTCTGGTCAATGTCGGGTAGCCCGAGCCGCTCGCGCTTGTCTTCGCCGTCAAGGCCCCAGTACACACGGAGCCGCTCGAACCAGTCTTCCAGCCAGCCGATGTCCTGGTCCTCCAGCGAAAACCTTCTGGCAACCTCCCGCACATGCAGCAGATCGAGCACATCGCTGCGCGTGAACCGGCTGTCGGGAAGATCCAACAGCTTGAGAAAGGCCTGTGCGATCGTTGCGTCCGCGCCTGTCGGCACGTCGGAGATGTTGTAGGGGAGCCGTGGCAGTTCGGGGTCGGCGTGGCCAAACACGGCCTCGATGTAGCATGCATAGCGGCCGATGTCGGGCACCATGACGAGCACATCCTCCGGCTTGAGTTCCGGGTCGCCCTTGAACTGGCGGAGCAGCACGTCCCGCAGCACCTCGCATTCGCGCATCGGCCCGTGCGCGATGTGAATCTGGATGGAAGGATCGGGCTCATCGAGCTCGGTGACGGAGCCGTCGCCCGGGTCCACGGCCTCGAAGATGTCGCTTTGCACGCAACCCAGAAGGGTCTCGCGATCGGGCGTGACGAAGTGCTCGCTCTCCCCGGCCCATGATGCCCCGATGCGCTCGAGCAGCAGATCCTGGAAGGCCTGCCCCTGGCGTCCCCATTGGGTCAGCAGCGGGTTCCCTGCCTGCCAGAGCGAGATGTCATCGGGTTGTTCCAGTCGCTGCCGGACGATCGTTTTCGGGCTTGCCAGGTCGGCCCAGTAATCGGCCGTGGGCGAGAGCAGCCAGAGATGGACCGGCAGGTGCTCGGCCAGGGCCGCATAGGCCGACAGCAGCGATGGCGGCAGGTTGTGGATGGAGAACAGGTCCAGTCGCCTCGGCAGCATGGAGCGCGCCTGCTCCATGCGCAGCCGCTGCGGGAACTGTTCAAGCAGCGCATTCCTGTGTGTGGGACAGGCTGCGATCAGCTCCCGCCACAGGCAGGCCTGCCAGTCCAGTTCGTCGCCGTTTTGCCAGCGCCGGAGCAGTTCCGGCCGGTAATACTGGTAGCGGTCAAAGGCCTCGGCGAGCCGGCCCGCAAGCTGCCAGCGCTTGAGCTGGTGTTCATCATCGCGCAGATAGCCGATCAGGGATTGCGCCTCGGGCAGGTCCTCCCATCTCCGGATGTCCAGGCGGTCATAGATCAGCCACCGGAGGCGCTCCCTGGAAAGCGGATCCTCGGTTTGCTCAAGCCCCAGCAGGCGCGTGGCCGTCTGCCAGAGCCATGCTGCGGGCAGGGGCGTGTCCACGAGCATCGCGATGCCGTGCCGCCGGCAAAGCTGCAGCTTGAGCCAGCGCGCCAGCGCGCCGCTTTCGACGATGATCGTCCGAGCCTCCAGTGGCGGTGGCGGGTCCTTGAGCAGGGAGTCCGCCATGGCCGCCGCCAGCTCCTCCAGACGGTTGCCGTGATGCAGGTGCATGCCGCGCATGGCCCGATGCTGACGCATTGGCCAGGAATTGGGAATCGGCTTCGGCTGGTCAGTGGGCGGGATGATGCATGCGCTCCAGCCTGTCGGCGATGTCTCTCGCCATCCGGTCCAGCAGCCGGTTCATGCCGTTTGCGATGCCGGCATAATCATTGCCGGCGATGGCCTGTTCAGAGTCGAGGGCAAGGGCTCCCGCATGCAGGCGTTGGCCATGCTTGAGCACATGCCAGACGGCCTCCAGCCGGATATGCCCGTCGGCCATGCGTTCAAAGCGGTGGATGTCGACAAGCAGCGTGGCGTCGGCGCGCAGGTCGGCATGCAGCGGCATGGGCAGCACACGGCACGACAGCAGGCCGGAGAGATCATCGGCCAGCACGCGGGCCATGTTTTCATGCAGCGAACCGGCCCATTGGTGGTTTTCGGCGATGAAAAGCTCATGGCCCTCGGTGCGGCTGACGAGCTGGGATCGGTCCAGATAGCGAGGAATGGAAAGCTGCAGCGCGATGATGCTTGTGTCCGCCTTGTGCCGGGCGTTCGGGGCGTGCGCATCGAGCACGTAATAGTGGGTCTTTGCGGATGCGCAGCCTGCAAGCAGCAGCAACAGCATCATGAATGGGCGGAATCGCGGCATCAGTGCTCTCCTGTCTGGGGTTTGCCGAACAACAGGGCATCCGGGTGGCGCTCGAGCATTTCGACAAACGCGCGGATGGCCCGGGCCATGTCGCTCAGATCCTTTTCGGCCTGCTCGAACCGGTAGCGGACCGGGGATGCGGGATCGAGCACGCGGTTGAGCCGTTCAAGCGCTTCGCGGGCGCGAAGCAGCACATCGTCCAGCTTGCCGGCCACGGGCCCGGCATGCCTGTCGATCTGCTCGATGGCGTGGCGGAAGGCCTTCAGCGATGCGTGCAGGTCCCTGACGGATTGATCGAAGGCCGGCGCGCTGAGCACCTTGTCGAGCCTGCCCAGAATGTTCTGCATCGAGGATTGCATCTGGTCAAGGCCTCCCGGCAGCGAGGGGATCACATGATCGCCCTGGGCCAGCGTCCGGCTGGCGTTCTGGGGCGTCGGATGCATGGTCAATGCGATATAGAGCCTGCCGGTCAGCAGGCTGGCGGTCCGCAGCTGTGCGTGAAGCCCCTGCTCGATCAGCCGCGGCAGCGCATCGGTCAGCCCTTTTGCGGCCGCCTCGTCCCGCAGGCGCGCAGGCTGTATCTCCAGCTCCACGGGAATACGGTAGTCCTTGCCGTCATTCCTGAATTCCAGCCCGATGCGGCTGACGCGGCCTATGCGAATGCCCTGGAACTCGACAGGCGCGCCGACGCTGAGTCCGTGCACCGAGCTGTCGAAATAGGTCATGTAGCGAACGCCGCCGGCGAACTGCTCCTCGCTGATGTCTTCGCGATGGGCATGGAGGCGGTAGACTGGCGGGGTGCCGCCGGCGGCGATGGCCGCCCCTCCGTCCGGCGAATCGAAGGCAATGCCGCCGAACATCATCGTGATCAGGGATGGGGAATGGAGCCGAAAGCCATCGGTGCCGACGCTGGCGTCGATGCCGCTGATGTTCCAGAAATGGCTGGACGGCTTCAGCCATTGGTCGAACGGTTTGCGGATGAAGGCATGGATGCGGACCCGGCGTCCCGCGTCATCGGGCTCGAAATCGAGGATCTTGCCCGCAGGCATGCCCCGGAAATAGACCGGGGAGCCGATATCCAGGGAGCCCAGGCTGTCGGCAATGAGCGTGACGCGCAGGCCGTCGATGTCCGAGGTCACGGCCGGCGGCTCCTCCAGGCCGATGAATTCGTACTGTTCTTCCCCGTCACCGGGATCAACCTCGATATAGGTGCCGCTGAGCAGTGCGTTCAGCCCGGATGCGCCGCGCAGCGACAGATGTGGCCGGACAACCCAGAACTTCGTGCCCGCGCGCAGGAATGGCTCGGCCGTGCTGGCCATGCGCGCTGTCAGCACGACATGATGGAAGTCCTCGCTGAAGCGGATCTTCTTGACCGTTCCGATCTGCACGTCCTTGTATTTGATCGGCGTCTTCTTGGCGATGCCTTCCGCCGTCTTGAACGTGATCGTGATCTCCGGGCCGCGCTCGGCGATGTACTTGGCAATGAGCCAGCCGCCAGCCAGCAGGGTCACGAGCGGGATCAGCCAGACCAGCGAGGGGCCGCGCTGCTTCCTGATGACGGGCTCGGCGGCCTGTCCGGTCTCAGCCAACAGCCTGCTCCCGTGATGGGCGGCGTTGTTCCTGGCTCTCGGCCAGGCGGTCCCAGATCAGGCGCGGGTCGAAGCTTTGCGCGGCCAGCATCGTGACCACGACCGTGGCCGCGAAGAAGCTGGCCGCGATTTCAGGTCGGATCTGGATGATGTTGCCGAAATGGACGAGCGAGGCCAGCAGCCCGATGACGAAGATGTCGACCATCGACCATGAGCCGATGGACTCCGTGACGCGGTAAAGCCGGGTCCGGTCTTGGGCGCGCCAGCCCGATCCGCGGCGCACGGAAAGAAGCAGAAACAGGATGACGACGAACTTGCTGATGGGCACGATGATGCTGGCGAAGAACACGATGAGCCCCAGCGGCCACATGCCGGCCTCGATCAGGTGGACGACGCCGCCGAAGATCGTGTTCGGTTCGCCATCGCCAAGCTGGATGACGGTCATGATCGGGAACACATTGGCCGGGATGAAGAGCATGACACCCGTGATCAGCAGTGCCCATGTGCGGGCGATGCTGTCGGGCTTGCGCGCATGCACGGTATCCGCGCAACGGGGGCAGCGCACGGGCGCTTCATGACCGGGCATGAGCCAGCCGCAGGTATGGCAGTGAACAAGGCCGTGGTCGCGTGCCCGTCCGGGCAGGCATGGTTCGCCATGGCCCGGAATGGCGCGCTGCACGGGCCAGAACAGGGCGGCCCTGAACCCCTGCTGCGCCAATACGTATACCGGCAGCAGGGCCAGGAAGGCGAACAGGGCGACGCCGAACTCCAGTTCGGCCATGTCCAGCAGCTTGACGATGGCGATGATGACCCCGAGCATGAACACGCCGAGCATGCTCCACGGCGTGATGCGCCGCACGAGCCGGAAGACCGTGCCGGCCGCGGGTGCCTGCCGGCCGAAGCGGGCGGGAATGAGCAGATAGAGGGCCCCGAGCATGGTCAGCAACGGGAACACGACGCTGGTCAGCAGCACAAGGATCGCGATGTCCACGCTGCCGATGGCAAACAGGGCCGTCGTGGCCGAGACGAACATGTCCGTGGCCTCCCTGCCGCTGATCTTCAGCGTCAGAAACGGAAAGAAATTGGCCAAGGCGAACAGCATCAGGGCCGCCACATGGAGCGCAAGGCAATGCTCGCGGGCGTTCGGATGCATGAATGTGTGCAGCAGCGCATGGCAGCGGGAACAGAGCACGATATGACCCGGTCGCAGCCGGACCTTCAGCCGGTGCAGCGCATCGCATTCCCTGCAGGCGAGAATGCAGCCTCCGTCCACGCTTTCAGCCTTCATGCGGGCACGGCTCCCCCTTGTGCGACAAGACTCCAGAAGCAGAGTATAGTCAAAAAAACGGAGGCCACCTAGCATGGCTGATCAGGGAGGATGCGTGGAACGGTTTTCCGCAGCCAGTCCGGAGCGTCTGCTCGATGTCCTTCGCGGACATCGCCGCATCCTCGTGTTCGGCGCCGCGGGCAGCGGCAAGTCGACGCTCGCCTGTAGCCTGTGTGAGCTTGCGGGCCTGCCGGCCGTTTCGGCCGATCCGGGCTCGCCAGCGTTCGGCGTGCCGGGGGGCGTGGGTTGGGCCGTCCGCCGTCAGGGCCGTTGGCAGGTGCAGGATATGGAAGCGGTCTGCTCGCTGGATGCGGGTCGCTTTCGCCTTGCCGTGCTGCTGGCACTCCGGCGCCTGCTCGAGGGTCTGGAGGAGAAGGCGTTCGTGCTTGATGCGCCGGGGCTTGTGCGCGGCATGGCGGCCGAGGAGATGCTGCTGGGCCTGATCGAGCTGTGCAGGCCGGATCTGGCGCTTGTGCTGAGCCGGGAGCAGGCCTTGCCCCTGCAACAGGTCTTCCACGCCTGCGGCCTGAGCGTTGTTCATGTCCAGCCCAGCGAGCAGGCGCGCCATCCGGGCAGGGCATTTCGCGCCCGCTGGCGGACGGCCTTGTGGGATGCGTACCTGCGGCATGCGCGGGAGCAGTCGTTGGAGATTCGCGACCTACACCTGATCGGGGCGCCTCCGCCTCTTGCCGCGGCTCCGGCCTGGGCGGGCAGACAGGTGGCCCTGATTCGCGACGGAAGGACGCGCTGCCTGGGCGAGGTGGTCGGCGTTTCGGATGGAAGCATGATCGTGCGTCTGCCCGCATCCGTGGGACGGGATGATGCGCTGCTCGTGCGCGATGCCCAGCGCACGCCGCAAGGGCTTTTGCGCACGGCCGTTCCGTTTGTGCAGGAGGTTATCACTCAGGCCGCGGGAGACGCGGGGGCTTCCACCGGTCCCAGACTGTGTGGCCGCGTCGGTGCGGTCGGATTCGAGCTGCTCAATGGCGTGTTCGGCGATCCGCTGCTGCATGCCCGCCTGTTGCATGCTGGTCGCAGTCTGCTGTTCGATCTGGGCATGGGCGGAAGGCTGAGTGCGCGTCGCGCGCATCAGGTCAATGATGTGTTCATCACCCATGCGCATATCGATCATCTGGGCGGTTTTCTGTGGTTCCTGCGCTCGCGCATCGGCGCCTTCCCGAGCTGCCGCATCCACGGACCTCCGGGGCTTGCAGGCAGGATACAGGCGCTGATTGACGGCATCCTGTGGGACAGGGTGGGCGATCGCGCGCCGAGCTTCGAGGTGCATGAATGGGACGGCCACACGATCCGGCGCTTCCGGCTGGTGGCGGGCGGCGAGCTGCAAGACAGCGGCTGCGTGCCCGCCACGGATGGCGTGCTGCTGGCGTCCGACGCGTTTCGCGTTCGGGCCTGCCTGCTCGATCATCACACGCCGGTTCTCGCCTATGCCTTCGAGCCTCATGGCGAGATCCACGTGCGCAAGGAACGGCTTGCGCATCTGGGGCTGATGCCCGGACCCTGGCTGAACGAACTGAAAAGGCATGTCCACGCCGGGCGGACCTCGGAGCGCATGCGCCTGCCCGACGGCTCCGAGCGTTGCGTGGATGAGCTGGCCGAGCAGCTTGTGCTCATCCGTCCGGGTAAGAAATGGGTCTATGCGACCGATCTGCTCGATTCCGACCAGAACCGCAGGCGCCTGATTCGGCTGGCGCGCCTGGCCCATACGATGTTCTGCGAGGCCCGTTTCCTGGCCCGGGACGCGGAGCAGGCCAGGGCCACGGGCCATCTGACGACCAAGGGATGCGGCGAAATCGCCGCGCAGGCGCAGGTGGCCAGGCTTGTTCCTTTCCATTTCTCCCAGCGCTATGCGCCGGATGCCGGTCGCTTCCTCGATGAGATCGAGCGTTTCGCTCCCGGCGTCAGGGTCTGGCGGCCCGACGTGCCGATGGATGCGTGCTGAGCCCGTTCCAGACTGTCCGCCCTGCCCAGCCTACGACAGCCGCGACTTAAAATCCTCGTAGGTGAAGCGGCGCAGCAGCCGGTATTCGCCGTCCGCGCCAAGCCAGCCGATGTCTGGATGGCGCACGCCGTTGAACATCGTCGTCTTGACCATCGTGTAGTGTGCCATGTCTTCAAAAACCAGGCGTGAACCGGGCTGCAGGGGCGTATCGAACGAATAGTCGCCGATGATGTCGCCGGCCAGGCACGAGGGCCCGGCAAGCTGGTAGGCGTAGGGCTTCTCGCCGATTTGCCCCGCGCCCGCAATGTCTGGCCGGTAGGGCATCTCGAGCACATCGGGCATGTGGCAGGTGGCCGAGACATCGAGCACGGCCACGGGCAGCCGGTCGGTCTCGACGATGTCCAGCACGCTGGCCACGAGCACGCCTGCCTGCCAGGCCACGGCACCCCCCGGCTCGAGATAGACCTCGACGTTCCACTTTTCGCGAAAGGCCTTCAGCCGCGCAACCAGCGCATCGACATCGTAGTCCGCATGCGTCATCAGGTGTCCGCCGCCGAGATTGATCCATTTGAGATGCGGGATGACATCCGAAAAGCGTGCCTCGACGGCGTCGATCATGCGGATGGACGCATCGTGCAGGTTCTCGCACAAGGCATGCGCGTGCAGCCCCTCGATGCCGTCCAGCTCCATGCCGGCAAGCTGCTCGGGCCGCACGCCCAGCCGGGAGCCGGCGCGGCAGGGGTTGTAGATCTCGGTTGCGACCTCGCGCACGCCGGGGTTCACGCGCAGGCCGCAGGAACAGCCTGCATCGAGCGCCGCCCGCCCGAAGCGCCGCCATTGCGCGGGCGAGTTGAACACGACGTGATCGGCAAGCTGCGCGATCTCATCGAACTCGTCATCCCGGTAGGCCGGCGCGTAGATGTGCTTTTCGCCGCCGAATTCCTCATCGGCCAGCTTCAGCTCCCAGAGTGAGCTGGCCGTGGACCCGGGCAGCACCTTGCGGATGCGCTCGAACACGGCCCACATGGCGAAGCCCTTCAGCGCCAGGATGATCTTCACGTCCGCCTCGCGCTGCACGCGCGCGAGCACGTCCAGGTTCGCCAGCAGCTTCGCTTCCTCCAGCACATAGGCCGGGGAGGGGCAGTCGTTGATCCAGTTGGGGAGACGGTCGGTTGGCATGGCCGGAAGATATAACATATCCATGGCCAGTCGGAAGCGGCGAACGGTGCAACCTGCCCGCTTCCTTGTCATCTGTATATACGAATATAGACTCCATGCATGTTCATCCTGAAGGTGGTCGAGGCCCTGGAACGGGCGGAGGTTCCCTACGCGATCGTGGGGGGCTATGCGCTGGCGCTGCACGGGGCTGTGCGGGGCACGGTGGACGTGGACATCGCGATTGCGCTCGATGCCGGGGCCTTCAAGCGGTGCGAGGAAGCGCTCGCATCCATCGGGCTTGCGCCGCGCCTGCCCGTGACGGCCGAGGAGGTCTTTCGGTTCCGGGAGGAGTTCATTGCCAGGCGGAACATGCGGGCATGGTCGTTTGGCAACCCCGCCAATCCGCTGGAGGTGGTGGACATCCTCATCACCGAGGATGCATCGAGGTTGAGAACGGTTGAAAAAAAGGCCTTCGGGCGGGTGCTGAAGGTGGCCGCCATCGAAGAGCTCATCGCGATGAAGCGCAAGGCTGGCAGGCCGCAGGACATCGAGGACATCCGGGCGCTGGAGCGATTGCGATGAGGCCGGTGCAGCATTTCAGCGACGAATATCTCGATCGGTGCAGGGAAGCCTCGCCGGAGCAGGCGTTGCGGTTCCTGGAGGAGTTTCGCCGGCTTCAGATGCCGGCCCGCGCGGCGAAATCCAGGCTCATCAGCCTGCGGGTGCCCGAGCCGCTGCTGGCGACGTTCCGCCAGCGCTGCGAGCGGGAAGGCGTGAAATATCAGACCCAGATCAAGCGCCTGATGCAGGAGTGGTTGATTGGTACGGGGTGGTCGTAGTGCCAACGTCCAAGCGCACCGGCCGCTATGGAGCGCCAGCGGAATAGCGGTCAGGTGGAGCGCCTTGTTAGCCAATAGATGGCAGACCTGCTAACTCAAGAAGTTCATTTCTATCTTGTTTATTGAGCCATATTAAAAATCCACTATCTACAACTCTTAACCTTAAATTAGTTTGATCATAATCAAGAATTATTGGCTTTAAATCTTTTTTCACCTGAAGTGCAGCACACGATTGCAATGCTTGCGTGATATTACCAGGATTCAATCGTTCCTTCTGGGGGTGATTATCTTTTAATTTCTGTCTTATATGTGAATATCTTAGTCCACGCCGCAACTCATCTATTGAAGCAGTTAAAATTGGATACAATAACCACTTATACATCTCTAATGTAGTTGACTGAAAACCATCGGCAAATTGCGTAATAAAAGAGTGAAATCGACCAGTCTGTTGGGCTATTACCTCGGACAATATTTGATTCGCATCATCCTTATCTCCTATTATTCTCTTTTCAGAAAGGGCTTCGTTTACATCATATTTAACGCAGCACTTATAACAAGATTCCTGAACTATATACACGCTGCCAAAACAATTATTAATTAATTCCTCAACAAACCCATGCGAAAATTCAATATTTAATAATTTCTCACCCGAGGTGACAACCTCTCTTAACTCTTCCTCTTCCCATTTATCTGCATTTATAGAAATTATTCGACCAGCCAAGTCAGCATTATAAACAGTAAGCCTGTTTTCTTCTAGCCACACACCTATTATAATGAAACAAAATTTTGATTCCTCATGATACGCCTTTAAGGCAACAGAAAAGTCTTTTTGTGTTTCTGTGCTTAAGTAATGAAAATCCTCAAGCACTATATATTTATCAAAACTGATGGATTTTAATGCATCAATAATATCATTCACATCTTCTGGATCCAGCTCAAGAGGCATTGTTGCGACCTCTTCTCTCTGCTCTCTTTCTGCTTCTGCACCCCCCTCAGTGCTCGCGCCGAAAATACCTACTTTGATCTTGGCAAATATTTTTGATTTCCCTGATGTTGTTTTTGAACGCGATTGTGTTAACTCGAACCCTGCACTTTTCAATATGGCACTATTTATATCGCTAACAGTCCATTTATTAGAACAATGTATAACAATATAATCGTTTTCATTTATAACATGGCGGGCTCAAAATCGAAGTGCAACACATTGCGGGGTAAAGTGTTGCGATGGGAAAGAGCTATAGT
>WFOK01000037.1 GCA_015488115.1 Mariprofundaceae bacterium | reverse complement strand
TCCATCGCCAAGAAGTACACGAACCGTGGCCTGGGCTTCCTCGATCTCATCCAGGAAGGAAACATCGGCCTGATGAAGGCCGTGGACAAGTTTGAATGGCGCCGGGGCTACAAGTTCTCCACCTATGCCACCTGGTGGATTCGTCAGGCCATTACGCGTTCGATCGCGGACCAGGCCCGCACGATCCGCATTCCGGTGCACATGATCGAGACCATCAACAAGATGATGCGCGTCTCGCGTCAGATCGCCCAGGATATCGGTCGGGAGCCGACGCCCGAGGAGCTGGCCGAGCACCTGGAGATGCCCGTCGAGAAGGTGGAGCAGATTCTGGAGGTCGCCAAGGAGCCCGTGAGCCTGGAGACGCCCATCGGCGATGACGAGGATTCGCAACTGGGCGATTTTGTCGAGGATGAGAAGGCGGAGAACCCCCTGGATGAAACCGTGCGCAAGGCGCTGGCCGAGGCCACGCATGAGGTGCTGAAGAACCTGACCGACCGGGAGCAGAAGGTGCTGCGCATGCGCTTCGGCATAGGCATGAACACCGATCACACCCTGGAGGAGGTCGGCAAGCAGTTCGGTGTCACGCGCGAGCGTATCCGGCAGATCGAGGCCAAGGCCTTGCGCAAGCTCCGGCATCCCTCGCGTGCGCAGAAGCTGAAGACCTTTGCGGAGTTGAACGAGTCGTCAACGTCTGATTCGATGCGTTAGCTGCATGAGGCCGCCAGCCGGTGGCCTCACGGCCGGATGCAGATGCGCTCGATGGCCTTGCATTGCCGGGTTTCGGGCTCGATGCTGACCAGCGTGGCAAAGATCGTGGCTCCGCGTTCGACGGCCTCGAATCGCCGGGGGAGCTTGTCGACCATGCGGGCCAGGGCGCTTTCCACCTTCATGCCGATGATGGACTGGTATGAGCCCGTCATGCCGATGTCGCTCTGGTAGGCCGTGCCGCTTGCGTGGATGACTTCATCGCATGTCGGAACGTGCGTATGGGTGCCATAGACGAAGCTGACCTTGCCGTCGAGAAACCACGACATGCCCATCTTTTCGCTGGTTGCCTCGGCATGCATGTCCACGAGAATGGCCTGCACGTCGTCGGGGATCTCCGCTAGGGCGCGCTCGGCGGCCTCGAACGGGCAGGCCCATGGGCCCATGAACACCTGTCCGATCAGGTTGATGACCGCGATGCGGTGGCCCGCGGCGGTCTCGCGGACCGTCCAGCCCCGGCCGGGCGCGCGCGATGAGAAATTCATCGGGCGGATCAGCCGTTCGTCCTGCTCGATCTGGCGCAGAAAGTCCCGCTGGTCCCAGCAGTGGTTGCCGTTGGTCAGCACATCGACACCCAGGCGGAACATTTCCTCCGCCGTGTTCCGCGTTGTGCCAAAGCCCGCGGCAAGGTTTTCCCCATTGGCGACCGTGAAGTCGACGTGATGCTGGTCGATCAGGCGCGGCAGGTGTTCGGCCAGCGCGCGCCTGCCGGCACGTCCGACGATGTCGCCAAGGACCAGGATGTTGATCAGATCGGGCATGTCGCAATCGTCTCCTTTTCGGTGATGACGAAGTCCATCGGCACATCATGAGGCTCGGCGGGTATCGATGGAACCTCCTGGCAGGCGAAGGCAAGGCCGATGATGGCCTGCAGGTGCGGGCGGTGTTTCTCCAGCCAGATATCAAAGCAGCCCTTTCCCATGCCAAGCCGGTTGCCATGGCGATCGAATGCGGTCAGCGGGCAGATCAGGATGCCGCCATCGTCCGGGCGCCAGCAGGGGCCGTTTTGCGGTTCGAGGATGTTCCATGCGCTCTTCTTCCACATGGTGTCCGGGCCGATGCGATGCCAGTCCATGCGGGAGTGTCCATGCATGCGCGGGGCGAACAGACGCCAGCCGTGCCAGCCCAGCAGGGGTTTCGTGTTCACCTCATGGGGCAGGGCCATGTAGGTCAGCAGCGCCGCGCGCTCCTCGATCCGGCCCAGCACTTCATGGCGGAGCCGGTCGATGATCAGCCGGGAATAATGGCGTTTCAGAGCCTGCGGGATCAGCATGCGCCGGCCGATGGCCTGTTTGCGCAGGGCCTGTTTCAAGGGTACGGGATCAGGCAAGATGGCAACCTTTTAGGGG
Organism: Mariprofundaceae bacterium; assembly: GCA_015488115.1. GTDB lineage: Bacteria > Pseudomonadota > Zetaproteobacteria > Mariprofundales > Mariprofundaceae > J005. The sequence continues at coordinate 9,032 of WFOK01000037.1, read as the reverse complement.
GAGCAAAGGGCGCCCCCGCACTGGCGGATTGGCGTGCAGTTGTCGAACCCTCTTCTCAAGAGGTGGGCGCCGCACGAAAGCTTCAGGCATTCCCGGCTTGGGGAACGCACACCACTTTCGTAGATAGGCTCCCTTTCGACAAGTATCGGCTCAGGCAACTTGTATGCCGCTCGCTCAGCGCAGGGGCGCTTTCGCTAAACCTTCTGCTTGTGATACTAACTCATCCAGCGATGAAATCAAGCCCTCGATATCCTTGACCGTGGCGCTTTGCTGATGGATGAGTTCGCCGGCAAGGTTCATGGCCACGAGCACGAGCAGCCGGTCGGAGGCGACGGCGGCGCCACTGCGCCGAAGCTCGTCGATTTGCGCCTGGATCATGGAGGCGGCTTCATGGACATGCCGGGGATCATCATCGGTGCGCACCGTGTACCGCCGGCCCATGAGTTCAAAATCCACAGTGTGCGTCATGATGGTTCCTCATGTTGCGCGATGAGTTCATCGATGTGTTCGATGGCCTGCTCGATTTGCGCCCTGGCCTCCAGTTTCGTGTTCTGCAAGGCATGAAGCTCGCTTTCGAGTTGCTGGACCTGTTCCCTGCGATTGCGCAGTTCGCTTTCGGCCAAGCGGACAATCTCGCGCAGGCGCTGATTGTCCGCCATCAGGCCCTCCATCTGGCGCCTGATTTCGGCCAGGCATTCGCCAAGGCGTTGAATGCGTTGCTCCAGAACCTCCCGGTGGTCACCGCGTTGCATGTGATGTATTGAAGCAGCCGCGCCCTGGACGGTCAACCGTCAGGGCGCGACCAGGCCTTCGAGCTTGGCCAGGAACGGAAACCATTCGATCAGCCAGGACGCCAGAATGCTGAAGCTGCCGAGAAAGATCAGCATGCCGACGGCCATGAGCAGGAGGCCAGAAATGCGCTCGATGATGGCAAGGCGCGCCTTGAACCGCTGAGACCAGCGCAGGAAGGCATCCGTGGCCAGGGCCGCCAGCAGGAATGGAATGGCCAGTCCGGCCGAGTAGACGGCAAGCAGGGCCGTGCCCCGCAGCAACTCGGCCTGCACGCCGGCGATGGCGAGAATGGCCCCGAGGATGGGACCGACGCATGGCGTCCAGCCGAAGGCGAATGCAGCGCCCAGCAGCAGGGCGCCAATGCCGTGCCTGGCGTTGATGTTGCTGGTGTCGAAACGGGCGTCGATCATGAGCAACGGGATGCGGATCAGACCGGCATAATGAAGGCCGAAGACAAAGATCAGGATGCCCGCCGCCTTGGCCAGCAATGCCAGGTGGGCAAGCAGCCATTGCCCGATCAAAGACGCCGATGCCCCCAGGGCGATAAAAACAAGGCTGAAGCCGGAAACGAACCATATGGACTGCAGGATGGCATGCCGGCGCAGACCCCGGTGTGCCTGGTCATGCATGCGGAGCTCGTTGACCGAGACCCCCGAAATATAGGAGAGGTAGGCGGGAACCAGCGGCAGAACGCAGGGTGACAGGAAGGAGAGCAGGCCGGCCAGAAAGGCGCCGGCAAAGGAGACGTCAATCATGAACAGGAATCCTCCGTTGTGCGCCGGGCCTGAGCCCGGGCCGTTTCGTCCACACACCAGCCGGCATATCCTGCCGTGGTTTCCACGGGCCAGTAAACGATCTCGGGGAGCTCATAGGGATGGAGATCCTGGAGCCTGTCGATGAGGTCCGCCAGGCACGAAGCCGTCGTTTTCATGACCAGCAGGCATTCCTCGGCATGCTCCAGCCTGCCTTTCCAGCGGTAGACGGAGAGTTGTGGGGGAGAAACGTGTACGCAGGCGGCCAGGCGCTGCTCGATGATCCTTTCGGCCAGCCGGCGTGCCTTTGCGCTGGTATCCACGGTGGTCTGGACGATCATGATCTGCTCTGCCATGCGGGGGATGCTATCAGGCCTGATGGGCGATGCGAGCCGCGTCTTTCATGCCTGCCAAAGAGCTTGCCGCTCCTGGGTGCTTCTGCTAGCAAGCTTGGCAAGAGCATCGTCTGCGGGGGGAATCAGAATGCGCGACGCCATCATGACGAGTCTTGAGGAAAACAGGAGGTTCTTTCCTCCGGAAAATCCGCAGGCCAACATAGCCTCGATGGAGCAATACCGGGAGCTGTGCCGGCAGTTCGAACAGGACAGGGAAGGAACATGGAGGAAGCTTGCCTTGACGCATCTTGCCTGGCAGGAGCCCTTCACGCGCGTGCTGAACCGGGACAAGGCGCCCTTCTTCACCTGGTTTGAGGATGGACGACTGAATGTCTCGGTCAACTGCCTGGACCGGCATATCGAGGCCGGCCTTGGCGAGCGTACGGCGATCATCTGGGAGGGCGAGCCCGGAGACGTGCGCCGCATCAGTTATCGTGAGCTTCACGAGCAGGTGTGCCGCGCCGCCGGCGCCATGCGCGAGCTTGGCATCGAAGCAGGCGACAGGGTGGTCATCTATATGCCCATGATCCCCGAGGCCGCCATCGCCATGCTGGCATGCACGCGCATTGGCGCGGTCCACTCGGTCGTGTTCGGGGCCTTCTCAGCCCAGGCCCTGCGCGAGCGCATTGCTGATGCCGGGGCCAAGCTGGTCGTCACGGCCGATGGGGGTTGGCGCCGCGGCAGCGTGCATGCGCTGAAGCCGCACGTGGATGAGGCCCTGGAGGGTCTGGAGGGTCATACGGTGAAGCATGTGCTCGTCGTCCGGCGCGGTGGCAACGAGATCGGATGGCGGCCCGGACGGGACATCGAGTGGGACGAAGCGCTGGCCGTGGCGCCTTCGCGCTGCGATCCCGTCGTGGTCTCCGCAGAGCATCCGCTGTTCATCCTCTACACATCCGGCTCCACCGGCAAGCCCAAGGGCATTCTTCATGCCTCGGGCGGCTATCTTCTTTGGGCAAGGCTTACCATGCTCTGGACCTTCGATTTCCAGCCCGCGAGCGACGTGTTCTGGTGTACGGCCGATATTGGCTGGATAACCGGGCATACCTACGCGATCTACGGCCCGTTGGCCTGCGGAGGCACGACGCTCATGTACGAGGGGGTGCCCACACAGCCTGATCCGGGGAGGCTATGGAGCATCTGTGAGCGTCACGGGGTCACGATATTCTATACGGCACCGACGGCGATCAGGGCCCTGATCAAGGCCGGAGACGAATGGCCGGCCAGGTATGACCTGAGTGCGTTGCGGTTACTGGGAACGGTCGGCGAGCCCATCAATCCCGAGGCATGGATGTGGTACCACCGGGTCATCGGCGGGGGGCGTTGCCCGATCGTGGACACCTGGTGGCAAACGGAGACCGGTGGCCACATGATCGCCCCGCTTCCGTTCGCGACGCCGACGAAACCGGGGTCGGCCTGCCTGCCCCTGCCCGGCATCGAGGTCGATATCGTCGACCATGACGGCCTGACCATTCTCGAGGGCGGAGGCATGCTGGTCATTCGTGAGCCCTGGCCCTCGATGTTGCGTGGCATCTGGGGGGACCCTTCCCGCTATGTTGAAACCTACTGGAGCAAGTTTGACGGCCGCTTCTATTTCGCCGGAGACGGCGCGCGGCGGGATGAGGACGGCTATTTCTGGATCATGGGGCGCATCGACGATGTGCTGAACGTGTCCGGACATCGCCTGGGCACCATGGAGATCGAGTCCGCCCTCGTGGCCCATGAGCGGGTCGCCGAGGCTGCCGTCGTCGGCCGGCCCGATCCGATCAAGGGAGAAGCCATCTGCGCCTTTGTCGTGCTCAGGCAGGGGGAGGGCGACGAGGCGCTCAAGCAGGAACTGCGCGCGCATGTGGCCAGGATCATCGGACCGATTGCCAAGCCCGATGACATCCGCTTCGCGGAGGCGCTTCCAAAAACGCGATCGGGTAAGATCATGCGACGCTTGCTGCGCGATATCGCCGCGGGCAGGAACATCGCTCAGGACATGTCCACGCTCGAGGATAAGGAAGTGATTCGACGCCTGATGGAGGGCTAGCCCGGATGTTTCATGATGACCATGCCCCGGGATTTGAAATGTCGAAACGCAAAAAGGGGTTACATCGGAATGGACGCGTTATTGAAGATAGACCTCCTGCATTTCGCGGCGCCTGGCTTGTCTGTGCGGGCCGGATGCACGCCTTTGGCTGCGAACCATAGCGACAGCTATGCTTCTTGCCTGCATGCGCGCCCCGACCTCGCTCATCCGGCGCCTTCCATTCGCGATCACATGAAACATCCGGGCTAGGCCGCTTCCCCATGCTTCCCGCAGGCCTTTTCGATCATCCCGTGGGTGCAATGCCTCCACGGGCCCGATGGTATCTCGCCATCAACGGTATCTTGCTAACCGTGCTGATCGCGTTGCATTTCGCCGTTCAGGCCGATGTTCAGAGCTCGACGGAACTGGCTCTGAGGCAATGGGGAGAGAAGTCGGGCATCAGGGTGCAGCATGTGCGCTATCGGCTGCTGCGCAATGCCCTGACCCTGAAGCAGGTGCGCATTCGCCACCAGGGGGTGGATGCAACCCTGGACCATGTGTTGTTGAACCTTGTTCCCTCCGCCTTGCGACAGGGCAGGCTTGAAGTGCTTGCGGCCCGGGTCGACGGCCTGCACGGCGTCTGGCATTTCGACGTTCATGCCCTCTCGTCTCTGCTGTCCGGCCTGCCGGCCATGACCGTTCATCGCCTGGAGCTTCACGGCCGTCTCGGGATTGCGCGTCCCGGCCATGAGGCGATTGTGGAGGTTTCCGGCATCAGCTTGCGAATGAATCAGGGGCAATGGCATTTCGTCGGACGCGTGGGCGGGGGGCATCTCGAGGCGACGGGACGACAGGGTTCGGGCGTGCTTGGTCTGGATGAGATACCCGCAGCTCCCTGTTTCAGGCTGATCGGACTGGAGGGCGTGTCCGGCGGTCTGTCGGGGCAGCTGGCTTGGTCCGGGCGCGGCGGGGATGGCTGGAGCCTCTCCGGTGCAGGCAAATGGGAGGCGGCTGATGGCCGTGAGGGGCAGATCAGCATGGACATGCGCATGGCCGCCTCGGGAAAGGAAATGCGTTTGAAGCTCAGGCATTGGCCCGTTCATGGGCTGCATGAGCGTCTGGCAGCCGTGGGCGTCGTGCATGTGCGCAAGGCATGGCTCGATACGACCCTCGAATATCGGGAAGGACATGACGCATGGCATCTGCAGGGTGGCCAGGGAAGCCTGCGCGACGTGAGCGGCTTCCTGCTCGGGGATGCCGAGCCGCGGTCGTTCCGGTTTGAAACGCTTTCATGGACATCCCTTGAACTGGATGATCAGCACAGGCTTGCGTTTGCCGGCCTTGAAATCGTCGGGGGCGAGATATCGCTGCCCGTTGCGGGTGCTGCCGGGACCAGCGAGGAGTCCGCCGCGCTGCGCGTGAACGCAAGCCAAGTCGGCATCCGGGACATCATGCTGCACTGGCGGCAGGATCAGCGCGTGCTGAGCCTGCCCTTGCTGGGCGGTCGCCTTGATCTTGAACCGGGCAGGATCGGATTTGACCTGGCCAGCAGGAATGATGTCGAGCCGCAATGGCATGTCCGTGGAAGCTGGGCGCTTGATTCGGCGCGGCATGTCCGCGTTCTCCAGTCCGTCATTGACGGCAAGAGACTGCCCCTGCAGGAGATGATGCCCGTGCTCAATGCCGGCATGCCGGGCCTGAAGGCCCTGCCCCTGAGCCTGTCGGGAACCCTGGGCATTCACTGGCTGCTTTCCTGGGATGGCGAGCACCTTGCCGTGAATGGGGCGGTCGAACTGGCGGATTTCAAGGCGCGTCACGGCAGCGCCCGCTGGCGCGCCGATCGCGTCAGGGCGCGTTTCCGTATCGATGGTCATCAGCGCCATGTCGAGGCCATGACGGTTCATGGCTGGCACTATCTCGCGCCGCTGGCGCCTTTGAGCGTGGCCATGCCGCATTCGCGCGCGCCTGCCGATCATCCCTGGCTGGAGCTGCTCCGGGCCGGGGGCTGGAGTGTCGACAGCCTGAGACTGGAGAACGGCTCCGTCTCCGTAGGCGAGGATGAAGATGTCTGGGCAAGGGGGCTGCTGTTGGTCTTTCGCGATCTTGGCCCGGGCAGGGCTGCCCGGATGGAGTTGACCGGCTCGCTTGGGGAGGGGGAGTTGGCAGCCTCCTTCCAGGTGCAGCCTTACCGGGAGCCGCTGCGCTGGCAGGGCGCTTTGCATGTCCGCTCGGCCCTGCCGTTTTTCCTGCAGCGCTGGCTTGCGGCCTCGGGCATGCCCGTACTGATCCGGGGGCGGTGGTGGCTGGATATGCGCGTGGTTCCGTCGGAGAAGAACGGCTACAGTTTTTCGGGTCGCTTTCGGCTGCGACGGCCCTTGTGGATGGCCTGGACTCCCGGTGAGCATGACCCGATGCTTGTGCGCACCGGACTGTCCTCCGATGAGCTATTGCGCTGGCTGGACCTTGTGAGTCGGAAGGGGGGATTTCGCTGGGAAAACAAGGGGGCCTGGGAGAAAAGCCCCCTGTCATGGTGGGGGATGCTGTCTGCGGCCCTCGATCGGGTGCGAGAGACTGGCCTGCGGCAAGTTCCGGCAGGGGGGGAGCGCATGGTGCAGGACGCGCTGTTGCGCCTGCATGATCAGGCGTCGCTGAGTCACAACGAGCGGTTGCGCATGTTCAAGGTCATCCGCCGCGTGCGCGCCAACAAGGGCTGGTGCCTGGATTTGCGACCGGAGGTTGCCAGCCGCAGCCTCGATGCATCGACCATGCAGCGCATTCGGAACACCCAGCGGCTGGTGGAGGATTATGCTGCAAAGCATGGCTTGGAACGCAGCCGCGTTTTTCCATTGTGGCCGGTGGGGACCGAGAACGGGCCAGAGGTCGGGGCCATTCGTGTCCAGGCCATCGCCCCCCGCAGCGGCTCTTAGGCCGTTTGTGCTTGTCCGGAACGATTCCGGGCCTATGCTTCTCCCCTTCTTTTCCGGAAAGGAGCGTACATGCAATGACGATTCGAACGCGTTTTGCCCCATCCCCGACAGGCATGCTGCATATCGGAGGCGCCCGGACGGCGCTCTTCTCCTGGCTGTATGCCCGCCATCATGGCGGCGAGTTTTTGCTGCGCATCGAGGACACCGACCGGCAGCGGTCCACGCCCGAGGCCACCGAGGTCATCCTGGATGGATTGCGCTGGCTGGGGCTCGACTGGGATGGCGAGCCCGTGTTTCAGTCCCAGCGGCAGGCGGAGCATGTCATGGCTGCGGAGCAGTTGATCGAATCGGGGCATGCCTATCGCTGCTATTGCACCCAGGATGAGCTGGAAGCAATGCGGGAAGCCCAGCGCGCCGCGGGCAGAAAGCCCATGTATGATGGCCGCTGCCGGCACCGTTCGGATCAGCCGCAGGGCAAGCCTTATGTGGTGCGGTTCCGTTCGCCCGATGTGGGGCAGACCGTCGTGCACGATCTGGTGCTGGGCGATGTCGTGTTTGACAATGCGGAGCTCGATGACCTGATCTTGCTTCGCTCGGATGGCACACCGACCTACAATCTGGCCGTGGTGGCCGACGACGCGGCGATGGGTATCACGCATGTGGTCAGGGGCTCGGATCACCTGAACAACACGCCCAGGCAGGTACAGCTCTACCAAGCGCTGGGCTTGCCGGTGCCAAAGTTTGCGCATATTCCGCTGATTCACGGGCCGGATGGTTCCAAGATGAGCAAGCGCCATGGGGCCGTGGCCATCACCGAATACCGGGAGGCCGGTTACCTGCCGGATGCGCTGGTCAATTATCTGGCCAGGCTGGGCTGGTCTCATGGGGATGAGGAGGTATTCAGCAGGGATGAGCTGATCGAGCTGTTCGACCTGCGCCAAGTCGGCAAGACGGCCGCACGCTTTGATCAGCAGAAGCTGGACTGGCTCAATGCATTGTATCTGCGTCAGGCCAATCCGTCCTCGCTGGTTGACGAGGTCCTCCGCTTTTTGCATGCCGATATTGCCGGTGGCCCGGATCTCGCGGAGGTCATTGCGACGCTTCAGGAGCGCTCCCGGACGCTTGTCGAGTTGGCCGATGGCGCCCGCTTTTTCTATGTCAGGCCGGAACAGTATGATGCGAAGGCCGTCAAGAAACATTTCCGGGAAGACACCTGGCCGTTGCTCGAGGCCTTTGTCTCCGCCATTGAAGACATGGCGTCGTTTGATCGTGAAAGGGTGCATGAGGTGATTCGCGGGATCTGCGAGCAGGCTGGCGTGGGTATGGGCAAGCTGGCCCAGCCCATTCGCATCCTGGTCTCCGGCGGGCCTGTGTCCCCGCCGATTGACAAGACACTGGAGCTGCTGGGGCGGGATGAAACGCTTTTGCGCATACGCAAGGGCATGGAGCGACTACGGCAGGGGCTGCTCTCTTGAGTTTGCCGGGCAGGTGGCTATGATGCGCCGCGTACCATGGTGTGCCGGTGTAGCTCAGTTGGTAGAGCAGCTGATTTGTAATCAGCTGGCCGGGGGTTCGAGTCCTCTCACCGGCTCCAGTTTGGCATGGCTTCGCAGAAGGTTGTTGACAGGAAGCCTGTTTGGTGCAAAATCGCGCGCCCTCCCGGTCTGCATGCAAAGGGGCCGGGCGGGTGTTTGCAATGGACATGGAGAGGTTCCCGAGCGGTCAAAGGGGGCAGACTGTAAATCTGCTGGCTCAGCCTTCGTTGGTTCGAATCCAGCCCTCTCCACCAGTTGTGTTGAGCTTGTGGGCCTTGGTGTTCATGCGGGTGTAGTTCAACGGTAGAACCCCAGCCTTCCAAGCTGGTAGTACGGGTTCGATTCCCGTCACCCGCTCCATTTGGCAGCCGCGGGCTAGGCCCAGATAGCTCAGGGGTAGAGCACATCCTTGGTAAGGATGAGGTCGCGGGTTCAATTCCCGCTCTGGGCTCCAGGATATCAGGCGCTTGCGCGCCGGAAAATGAAATAGGAGAAGCGACATGTCGAAGGAAAAATTTGAGCGTACAAAGCCGCATGTCAACATTGGTACGATTGGGCATGTGGACCATGGCAAGACGACGCTGACGGCGGCGATCACGAAGGTGTTGGCTGAGCGC
>WFOK01000036.1 GCA_015488115.1 Mariprofundaceae bacterium | reverse complement strand
TGGCCGTGGCCACAGTGGCCGATGTCATGGAGCTTGTGGGTGTCAATCGCGTTCTGGTCCATCATGGCCTGCTGCAGTTGCGCGAGCGGCCATCGCCGGGGCTGGCGGCGCTCATGAAGGTCGCGCGCATCCGCAAGACGCCCGATGTGGAGACCATCGCCTTTCATCTGGCCCCCCGCATCAACGCGGCCGGCCGGATGCAGCATGGACTGGAGGCCATGCGTCTGTTGTCCTGTCGCGATGCCGACGAGGCAGCCAGGCTCGCCGCGCGTTTGGACGAGGCCAATGCGCAGCGTCGCAAGGTGGAGTCGGCGGTCTATCGCCAGGCCGAGGAGCGCGTGCAGGCCGAGGGAAGGCTGGCGGTGTATGATGCGGGCTGGCATGCCGGTGTCATTGGCTTGGTCGCCGGCCGTTTGGCGCGCAGGCACGGTCGCCCGGCAGCCGTCGGTTTTCTCACCCGCGATGGCCTTATCCGGGTTTCCCTGCGGGGAACGCCGGGGTTTCATGTCGGTGACATTCTTACGGCATGTGGCGATTGCCTGTTGTCATTCGGGGGGCACCATGGGGCAGGCGGGGGCGTGCTTCGAGAGCGGGACTGGCATGACTTCAAGCTCGCCTTCGAGGAAGCCGTCAGCAGCCAGCGGCATCACGCCGGGACGCATGCGATGCTGAGCATCGACGGCGAACTGGGCATGGAGGCCATGCATCCCGGGCTGGCTGCCCGGCTTGAACGGCTGGCCCCGCATGGCCATGGCAATCCGGCTTGCAGGTGGCTGTTGCGGGATGTCCGGATTCTGGGGCGCCGGGACATGCGGGGTGGCGCGGTTCGCTTGCAGCTGGGCGATGGCAGGAACAACATCGAGGCTGTAGCGTTCCGCAATCTCGGTTTGAATCAGCATCTTCAGCCCGGCGCTCGACTGTCGCTCGTCGGTCAGCTTCAGCTTGACCGATGGCGTGGGCATGGGGCAGTACAGTGGCTTGTTGAGGACGGATTATCGGAGGCATGATGCGGCGCAGGTTTCCGACCCTTATCGGCCTGATGGGCGCGGGCAAGACGCGCATCGGCCGTCTGCTGTCCAGGCGCCTGGAGGCTCCCTTTATTGATGTCGATGAGTGGATCGTGCGCCATGAGGCCCTGTCCATTCCGGAGATCTTCGAGCGTTATGGTGAGCGGGGGTTCCGCGAGCGGGAGAGTAGGGCATTGCGCGAACTGATTGCGAGGCCCGTCGTGCTTGCGACGGGCGGGGGCATAGTCATGCGTGCCGAGAATCGTCGCCTGCTGCGGCGGCATCCGCCCGTTATCTGGTTGCGAGCCTCCCCGGAGGTGCTGGCCGAGCGCATCGATGGGGATGCCAATCGGCCTCTCATTGCCACCGGCGGCACGCTGGCCCGCCTTCAGGAGCTGGCCAGGGTGCGCACACCGCTCTATGAGGCCTGCGCCGATTTTGTCGTCGACACGGGACAGTTGACCCCGGAGCAGGCCTGCCAGTCCATTCTGGAGTTTCTTGGTTCGTTCGGAGCCGGTCCGGAGGGATGAGGGCAGGGCTTGCGTCGGTCGCGGCGCACGCTACCTTCCACGCCAAGGATTCGAGAAGGGGTATGCGATGAGCATTGAAGATAAAATTGCAGGTTTCCGCACACGCGCCGCATCCTTGGGCGAGCGCTTGGAAGCGCTGCGGAGGTCTCTTTGACGTTGAGGCCAAGGAGGAAGAGCTCAGGGAACTGAACGCCCGCATCGAGGATCCCACGATCTGGGATGCCCCCGAAGAGGCCCAGAAGCTCATGCAGCAGCGTACCCGACTGGAACGGGTGCTGGACCGCTACCGTTCGGCCTGCGGCCAGCTTGACGATGCCGGCATGCTGTTCGAGCTGGGGGCCGAGGAAAACGACCGGGACAGTCAGATTGAGGCCGTGGATCTTCTCGACCAGGTTGAAAGCGAGGTGGAGGCGCTTGAGCTGGCTCAGATGCTCAGCGGTGAGAATGATGCCGAGTCTGCTTTCCTAGAGATCAATGCCGGTTCGGGAGGGACCGAGGCGCAAGATTGGGCCGAAATGCTGCTGCGCATGTATCTGCGTTGGGCGGAGAAGAAGGGCTTCAAGACCGAGATCCTGGAATGCACGCCTGGCGAGGAGGCCGGCATCAAGTCGGCCACGGTGCATGTGGTGGGAGACTATGCCTATGGCTACCTGAAGGCCGAGATCGGCGTGCATCGCCTCGTGCGCAAATCGCCTTTCGATTCAGGGAATCGCCGTCACACCTCGTTTGCGTCCGTGTTTGCCTATCCGGACATCGAACGGGATATCGATATCGAAATCGATCCCTCGGAGGTGCGCATCGATACCTATCGGGCGTCCGGTGCCGGAGGGCAACATGTGAACAAGACGGATTCTGCCGTGCGCATGACCCATCTGCCCACAGGCATCGTTGTGCAATGCCAGAATGACCGTTCCCAGCACAAGAACCGCGATGCATGCTGGAAGATGCTCAAGGCCAGGCTTTACGAACTGGAGATGGAAAAACGCAGGGCCGAGAAACAGGCCTTGGAGGAAACCAAGACGGACATAGGCTGGGGCCACCAGATCCGCTCCTATGTGCTGGATCAGTCACGCATCAAGGATCTGCGCACGGGTATGGAGACAGGCAATACCCAGGCCTTTCTCGACGGAGACCTGGATGAGTTTATCCAGGCCCAACTGATGGGCATTCGGCGGGGCGAGGGAAAGGCCGACCACTAAGCGGCTGCCCTGGCCGACGGGGAAGGGACTCATGGAGCGTTCATACATCGAGACACTGCAATGGCGTCATTTGCGTTATGACCGCTGGACCGATGACCAGGGCGATATCCCGCGGGGAACGGTTTCGTGGCAGGGAAGGCTCCTCTACGGCTACCCGCGTATCGGACGCATCCTGAACCTACGCGTCGGATTGGATGAACAGTTCGGGGGCGCGTTCTGGGTCGAGGAGAAGGTGGATGGCTTCAATGTCCGCATCGCCCGGCTGGGGGAGGATGTCGTGGCCTTCACTCGGGGAGGGTTCCTGTGTCCGTTCACGACCGATCGCCTGCCTGATCTGATGCCGATGGACATCTTCGCCGAGGCTCCGGATTTGGTGCTCTGTGCCGAGGTTGCGGGTCCGGAGTCCCCTTATGCGGAGGCCTCGCCCCCCTATGTCCAAGAGGATGTTCGGCTTTTCGTTTTCGACATGATGCGGCTGGGACAGCCTGGATTTCTTCCGCAGCGGCAAGTGTACGAGCTGGCCGATGCGCATGGGCTTCCCATGGTCGAGCGGCTTGGGAGCTGGCGGGCTGACGACAGCGAGCGCATTGCGGAAATGCTGGCCAGGCTGGATGCGGAAGGAAAGGAAGGTGCCGTGTTCAAGGCTGTGGACGGCAGCAGGCGCATCAAGTACACGACGGCCCATGCCAGCCTAGAGGACATTGCCGTGGCGGCGCCGCAGCTCAATGATTTTTCGGCCGAATACTATATCCAGCGTGTCCTTCGTCTGGCCCTTTTCCTTGATGAGCAGGGGAAACAGGTGGATGCCGACCTGGAGCGGCAGTTGGGTGCGGCATTTCTCGAGGGTCTGGAGGCATCCATCGAGCAGCTTCGCGCGCATGGCAGGGTCTTTCATCCGTACAGTTGCAGATTCCGCAGCGAGCGGGCGGCCCGGGAGATGATGGATCACCTTGTCCGATTGTCCGGCAAGCGCGTGAACGTGCGGATCCACGGACTGGAACGCGAGGGCGGGTTCTGGCGTCTGAGTTTCGAGCGGCAGCCGCCGGTCATGACCGGGCTGCTGAGTCATCTGCTCAAGGGAGGGGAGCTGTTCGACTGAGGCCTTCCTAGCTCAGATGCTCCAGCATCGAGCGGAAATTGGTCGGATGGATCAGCTTGACACCGACCTTGTCCGCCCAGGTGCGCAGGCCCTCGTCCGCCGTGACGAGCGTGGCATCCAGCTCAAAGGCCAGGAGCAGAACGTCGGCATCCTCGCGGCTGTCGATGATGCCGCGGCGCAGCACCTCGCGATATCGTTCCCGGAGTCGCGCGATGAGCGCGCCGGCATCGGTGTCGGTGTCCAGTCCGAGGCGCGCATGTTCCTCGGCGATGCGCAGGCCGCGGTCCATGCGATGGCGAACCTCCTCGATGAACTCATAGAGAATGTAGGCGGGGATCTGCAGGGCATGCTTGCGTGGCGAACGAATGTGGACACGCAGCTCGAATTCGGCCTCAAGCGGACCGAGATTGCGCATCTTGCACAGTTCCTCGAACACCGAGGTCGGCATGTAGAATTCGGCTCGCGCGCTTGTCGCCAGGCCGAGAAAAGAACGCATGGCCGGTTCCGCCTCGCGGTCGAAGCATGCATAGGCATGAGGGTTGGTGAACAGGCTCGTATCCAGCACGAAGCGTTCGACGGTTTCCATGAGTGACATTCTGGCACGGAAAGCGGGGGATGAGAACCGCGACGCCATCTTTATTTTTTTGTTGAAAACACTATAATCCGCCGCCTTTCTCGCAGGCCGTCGTTGGAGGTGTTGATGATCAAGCTGTACTCAGATCCCCGCAGTCCGGATTCCCACCGCACGCGCATTGTGCTGGCCGAAAAGGAACTGCCGGTCAAGGTCATCGAACTCGAGCCGGACAATCTTCCTGCGGATTTTCTGGAATTGAACCCTTATGGCAAGCTTCCGACGGTCATTGACCGGGATATCGTGTTTTTCGAGCCCAGCGTCGTCAATGAATACCTCGACGAGCGCTATCCGCATCCCGCGCTGAAGCCGGGCTCGCCCGCCGAACGTGCCCAGATGCGGCTGGCCGTGCTGCGCATCGAGGAGGAACTCTATCCACTGTATGAGGATATCGCGGCCGGTCGCGATACCGAGGGGGCCAGGGAAAAGCTGAATGACTATCTGAAGACACTCGACGCATACCTGTCCCGCCAGGAATACTTCATTGGCGATCAGTACACATTGGCGGATGTCACCATAGCCCCCATTCTCTATCGTCTCCAGCCGATGGGGGTTGACACTTCCAGATGGGGCAATCTCGAGGCATACATGGACCGCCTTTTTGAGCGTCCGGCCTTTGAGCGTTCGCTATCCGAATATGAACAGATGCTTCACGAGTTTTGAGCTTCCTCCTTCGCTTGTCCGAAACGCAGGTCCCCGGGCCTGCGTTTTTTTGTTGAGCTTTGGCCCCCTGCAGGCATCCTTTGCATGATGGTTGGATGCGAGCATGAGCGATTCATGCGTCAGGCTCTTGAGCTGGCCAGGAAGGGCATTGGGCGGACGCATCCCAATCCCCGCGTTGGCGCGCTGGTCGTGCGTGATGGACAGGTCGTGGGAGCTGGATGGCATGAAGGCGCCGGTAAGGATCATGCCGAGGTCGTGGCCCTGCGGGATGCAGGCGAGGCAGCCAGGCATGCAACCGTCTATGTGACCCTGGAGCCCTGTGCAGCGCATGGGCGAACGCCGCCCTGCACGGATGCCTTGATCGCCGCCGGAGTCAGCAGGGTGGTGTACGCCAGCCGGGATCCGAATCCGCGCATGGCCGGAGGCGCCGACAGGCTAAGACGTGCGGGCATCGAGGTGCTTTCCGGCGTGCTGGCCGATGAAGCCGATGGCCTCAACCGGCCGTTCTTTCACTATCTCCGGACCGGACTGCCCTGGATCCGCGCAAAGGCAGCCGTTTCGCTGGACGGCAAGATGGCCACGCATGATGGGCATTCGCGATGGATTACGGGCGTTCAGGCGCGCGGGCATGTGCACGAAATCAGGGCCATGAGCGATGCCATCGTGGTTGGGGCCGGCACGCTTGCGGCCGACAATCCGGCCCTGACGGTTCGGGATGCGCCATTGCGTGGCAGGCCACCGCTGCGCGTCGTCATGGCCGAGCGCATTCCTCCCTTTTCCCGCGATTATCGCATCCTTTCCGGGGATGCCCCTTCGCGCATGTATGTGCTTCATGCGGCAGGCGAGGCCGCCGACTGGAGATGCGCCGGCGTTGAGGTGGTTGAGGTTTCCGATCTCGAACAAGCCTTTCGCCATCTTGCTGATGACGGCTTTCTGGACGTGCTCGTCGAGGGCGGAGGTTGCCTGCATGCGTCCCTGTTCAACATGCGGCTGAGTTGCGAGTTGCTGCTTTATCAGGCCCCCTTACTGATTGGCGGCATCGATGCACCGGGGTTATGGCATGGTCCAGGCGTCGGCCGCATGGATCAGGCCCCTCGGCTGACCGATGTCGAACGCATCGTCCTGGGGTCGGATCAGTTGATCCGTGGCCGCATCATCTATCCCGAGAAATAAGGCGACGTCCTGGCCAGGAAGGCTGCATGCGCCAGCCTTCGGGCCCGTTCTTGCATTCACCTTTGGCTTGGCGCTGACAAGGACGGATATGCTGCCGCTGCTGCCGGCCGGAGTCATGTTCCTGTTGCTGATGCTGGTGCTGGCGCTGATCGGCTCAAGGGCTGCGGCCGGCATGCTTGCGGCGGGAGCAGTGTTAGGCCTGATGTCGCTGTGGACGGATGCGCAATGGGCAAGGGTGGATCCTTCATGGCTGGAGGGGGAGCAGCAGATCACGGCCGAAGTCGCGCGCGTGCAACCCATGGGGGCGGCAAGGCGGCTGCGGCTGAAGGACATCGTGCGCCAGGACGGTCTTGAACTCCGCGGCTTGGCCGATGTGTATGTCTATGGTTTCCATGGCGACATCTTCCCCGGGGCGCATGTCCGGCTTCGCGCCCGCTTTCATCTGCCCGAAAACCATCGCAACCCGGGTGCCTTCGACTACCGGGCCTGGTGCTTTGATCATCACCTGGCTCTCATCGGCAGCGCAACCGGTCGGTTGGTGGTTCTTTCGCAACGGATGGCACTGTTCGATTCATGGCGGGAGCGCATTCGCAAGGCCCTGGCCGGTGTGCCGGCCTCGGGGGTGATCGCGGCGCTGTTGCTGGCTGAGCGACGGCATGTTCCAGAGGAATGGCATCTGGCCTTTTCTGCCACGGGTACGTCTCACCTGCTGGCTATTTCGGGTCTGCATCTTGGCATGGTGGGCATGTTGGCCTATTGGGTAGTCTGGTGGCTGCTGACACGCAGGGAAAGCTGGATCGTGGCCATGCCTGTCCGTCCGCTGTGCTGGAGCGCGGCCTTGCTCATGGCCCTGGCCTATGCCCATTTGGCCGGATGGCCGCTGCCAGCCAGACGGGCGGCCATGATGATGGCAGCGGGCGTGTTGGCCTGGTGGTTTTCCGCCAGGGCGTCACCCCTGCAGGTGCTGGTGCTGGCCCTGGCCCTGATCCTGGTGCTTGATCCGCCGGCCATCAGCTCGGCGTCGCTTTGGCTCTCCTTTCTGGCCACGGCGGCCATTGTATCGTTTTCGAAGCGGTCGCCTCCCCGCTCATGGTCTCAGCGGATCGGCATGCTGGCGAGGGTTTCGCTGCTTGCCTGGCTGGCAACGCTGCCCATTGTTGTCGATCTCTTTGGCCGTCTGCCGTTGTGGGCTCTGCCGGTCAATCTGCTGCTCGTTCCCCTGTATGCATGCTGGGTCATGCCTTGGTCCTTGATGGGCGCGCTTGCCTCGGTGCTTGATTGGCCGCAGCTAGCCCATGGCGCCATGTGGCTTGCCGGCATGGCCATCGAGGCCAGCGCCCGCATGCTGCTGATGATTCAGCGATTGCCGGGTGGCGATCTGGTGAGTGTCGACGTGTCGCTCGGGAGCCAGTTGCTCTATGCCATGCTGATCGGACTGGGCTGCCTTTCCTTCTGGCGGCGAAGGCAGGGAGCGGGTCTTGCCCTGACCGGCGCGGCCGTCGCCTTTCTGACATTTTCCGCGCTGCATGAAGTGCACATGCCTGCATGGCAGTGGGTGGTCTGGGATGCCGGGCAGGGATCGGCTTCCAGCCTCATGGCTCCGGATGGAGCTGTTCTCTGCCTTGATGCTCCCGGACGCAGGGGCAGTCGGTTCAATGGAGGATACATGGTGAAGGAGGGGCTGCGATCGCTGGGCTATCGTCGTCTGGATGTGCTGCTGATCAGCCATGCCCAGCAGGATCACGTTGGCGGGGCATTGAGCCTGGCCCGGGGCATGGGTGGCATGCGCGAGCTTTGGCTACCGCTCTCGGCGCGAGGAGCGGCAGCCACCTTGTCATTGGTGCAATGGGCCGACGAGCATGGGGTCGCCGTGCGCTGGCTGAAGCGAGGGGACCGCATGCGCTGGCATGGGGCCCGGGTCGAGGTTCTCTGGCCGGAGCAGGGCAATCGTGAAGGGCGCGGCAATGACGCGTCCCTGGTGGTTCGGCTGGAGTTGCCGCGCGGGCCGAGTTTGCTGTTTCCAGGGGATATTGAGCGGCGGAGCGAGCGCATCCTCGTGGAGCGGGGATTGCGCCCGGTCTGGGGCATGTTGATGCCCCATCATGGCAGCCGAACCTCGAGTTCGCCGGCTTTTGTGAACGCCCTGCAGCCAGCCCTGGCGATTGCGCAGACCGGCAGGGGCAACCGCTACGGGTTTCCGGATCCGCTCGTGGTAGCTCGTTATCGCGAGCAGGGAAGCAGTGTCTGGAACACGGCGGAGGGCGCCGTCATGGTGAACTGGTCGGCGGGACCGGACAGCGTCCGCATCCGCTACTGGCCCGAAGGGTTTTCCGCCAGGAGAAGGCTTGCTTTGCAGTGGGCAGCCGCAGGCCTATAATCCGGTGCTTTGCCGGGAAACGGCATCGTGCGTCAGGAGGCATGAGTGTTAGAATTTATCCAGCAAGGCGGCGTCATCATGTATATCCTGCTGTTGGCCTCGATTCTCGCGCTGACGATCATCATCGAGCGTACCTGGAGCCTGAGGCGGGATGCCGTGATTCCGCTGCAGGACGTCCAGAGCGTGGAACTGGCCGTGCGCAGCGGCGATGTCCAGAGGGCCCAGCAGCTTTGCCGGCAGCAAGACACGCCGATGGGGCGCATCCTTAGCGTCGCCCTGGCCAACAGCGGCGTGAAACGATCGGTGCTCAAAGAGATCATCGAGGAGACAGGACGCCAGGAAGTGGCCCGCATGGAGCGATTTATCAACATCCTGGGCATCATTGCAGCCACGTCGCCTTTGTTGGGCCTGCTGGGCACTGTGGTGGGCATGATCGAGGTCTTTCACCAGATTTCACTGGTCGGCGTCGGCAAGGCGGACGTGCTTGCGGGAGGCATCTCGATGGCGCTGAATACAACGGCCATGGGGTTGAGTGTGGCTATTCCCTCGCTGGTGGCCTATCGCTTTTTCGAGGCCCGTGTTGACCGCTTCGTCGTGGAGATCGAACAGCATGCCATTCGCTTCGTCGAATTGCTCAAGGGTGATCGTGGATGAAGCTGCGCGACAAACAGCGCCGGGACAGCTATCTCGTGGACATGACGCCGTTGATCGATGTCGTGTTCCTGATGCTGATCTTCTTCATGGTGTCCACGAGCTTTGATGTTGCGACCCAGTTGCATTTGGAACTGCCGGAGAGCCACGCCAAGCCGAGTGAGGAAAAGCCCAGGCAACTGACGGTTGCCATTGATGCCCAGGGCAGGCTTTTCGTCCAGGGCGAGCCCGTGCGCGATGAGGATTTGCGTCGGCGCATCCTGAATGTCACGCATGGCGACCGCCGGATGCCCGTTGTGCTGCGGGCGGATGCCGACGCCAGGCACAAGCGCGTCGTGTTGGTCATGGACGTGTTGCAGCAACTGGGGCTTACGCGCGTGGGCATCGCCACGATGCCATCGAAGCAGGAGTAGGCCGTGCGAATCGTTCAGAAGTTTGGCGGCACATCGGTCGGCAGCATCGACCGCATACGCAAAACGGCCGATATCGTGGCCGCGGAACTGGCTCGTGGCCATCAGCTGGCCGTTGTCGTATCGGCCATGAGCGGAGAGACGAACCGCCTCATTGAAATGGCCCATGAATTGTCTCCCTGTCCCGCGGAGCGCGAACTGGATGCCCTGGTCGCCACGGGCGAACAGGTCACTGCCGCCCTGTTGGCCATCGAACTGCAGCAAAGGGGTATTGATGCCCGTTCATTCACCGGGGGGCAGGCCGGATTCCGAACGGACAGCAGCCATGTGCGCGCGCGCATCCAGCGCATCGAGTGCGAGCATCTGGTGCGCTGTCTGGAACAGGGCAGGGTGGCTGTCGTCACCGGATTTCAGGGCATTGATGAGGCAGGTAACATCACGACCTTGGGCCGTGGCGGTTCGGATACCTCAGCCGTGGCCTTGGCTGTGGCCATTGGCGCCGACGTGTGCGACATCTATACCGATGTGGATGGCATCTACACGGCAGATCCGCGCGTGGTGGCCGGTGCGCGCAAGCTGGATCGCATCAGCTACGAAGAAATGCTCGAGCTGGCCTCCTTGGGCGCCAAGGTGTTGCAGACGCGCAGCGTCGAGCTGGCCATGCGCTATGGCATGCCCGTTCATCTGCGATCGAGCTTCCATCCCGTGCCCGGCACGATGGTGACCAGTGAGGAGGAAAGCATGGAACGCGCATCGATTTCCGGCGTGGCCTACAATCGCGACGAGGCCAAGATCACGATCAAGGGGATTCCGGACCATCCAGGCATCGCCGCCAATGTGTTCGGTCCGGTTGCCGAGGCGGGCATCAATGTCGATGTCATTGTGCAAAACATCAGTGAGCATGGATTGACCGACATCACGTTCACGGTACCGCGCAGCGATTACAACAAGACCATGGAGCTCATGCAGCAGGTCTGCCGCGACATGAAGGCCAGGAGCGTGTCCGGCGATGACAGCGTGGCCAAGGTCTCGATCGTTGGCGTGGGCATGCGATCCCATTCCGGGGTCGCCAAGAAGATGTTTGAGGTGCTGGCGGCCGAGGGCATCAATATCCAGATGATCACGACCAGCGAAATCAAGATCACCGTGGTCATCGACGAAAAATACGTTGAGCTGGCCGTCCGCGCCCTGCACAGCGCCTTCGGCCTGGATCGCGAGCCCGGACAACGGAACTAGCCCGGATTTTTCATGATGACCATGCGCCGGAATTTGAAATGTCGAAAGCCCAAAAAGGGGTTACATCGGCATGGACGTGTTGTGAAGATGGACGGCCTGCATTTCGCGGCGCCTGGCTTGTCTGTGCGGGCCGAATGCATGCCTTTGGCTGCGAACCATGGCGACGGCCATGCTGCTTGCCTGCATGCGCGCCCCGGCCTTGCTCATCCGGCGCCATCCATTCGCGATCACATGAAAAACCCGGGCTAGCCCGTGCAAGCGACGGTGACGTCGGCCATTGTTCTGGCCGCCGGACTGGGTACGCGACTGGCATGGCTGACCCGGCAGCGACCGAAGGCCATGATGAACCTCGCCGGCGAACCCGCGATTGTGCATGTCATCCGAAGGCTCGCGGCTCAGGGCGTGCGCTGCCTTGCGATCAACGTGCATCATCGGGCCGGGCGGATCAAGGATGCGCTGGGTGACGGCTCGGCCCTCGGGGTGCACATCCGTTACAGCGAGGAAGAGCGTCTGCTTGATTCAGGTGGAGGGGCGCGCAAGGCGATGGAGCTGCTTCCGCAGGATGATACGCCGGTGCTTGTGCACAATGCCGATGTGCTGACCGATCTACCTGTGCGTCTTCTGGCGCGCGAACTCCCCCAGGGTGGTGGCGTGCTTGGCCTGGTTCCCAATCCCCCGCATCATCCAACAGGAGACTTTTCCTGCCATGCCGGCAGGGTGGGGCGCGATTTCCCCAAGCCTTGGACCTTTGCCGGCATTTCGCTCTGGCACCGGCAGGTGCTGGAGCGCTGGCCGCTTGGGGCACGATTTCCACTGACCGAATGCATCGAGGCGTGCATGAATGATGGGCGCTGCAGGGGGGTCGTCCACCACGGTTTCTGGTTCGATATCGGCCGCCCAGCGGATCTTTTCCGGGCTGGCGTCCATCTTCGTCAGCGGATGTAATCCGCGGCCTTCTCGCTCCATTCGCTGTTCGGATAGTTGTAGCGCAGCAGCTTGGCCACATCGCTGGCTTCCCCTTCCAGGCCGAGCCGGGCGTAGGATGTGGCCAGGTAATACAGGGCCTGGTCGATGACGGGCGTCGTCTGATATTCCTTCAGGATGGTCTGAAAGCGGTTGGCGGCGGCGACATAGCGTTCCCTGTCGAAATAGAATCTGCCAATGGCCAGTTCATGCTCGGCGAGCCGGTTGTACAGCAATTGCAGGCGTGCGGCGGCATCCTTGGCATAGCTCGACTGGGGGTGGTCATGAATCAGGCCCTTGAAGGCCTCAATCGCCGCGTGCATCTGCGTCGGGTCCCGTTCAGCCTTGCTGATTTCATGGTAATGGCTCATGCCAAGCATGTACTTGGCGTAATCGACATGGGGATGTCTGGGATGACGGTCGATGAAGCGCTGTGCCAGGGTTTCAGAAAGGATGTATTCCCCGTTTTTGTAGGCGGCGAAGATGCGCAGCAGCTCAGCCTGGATTGAATAATGGCTATAGGGGTGCCTGGAATCGAATTTCTCGAGATAGACATTGGCCATGTCGTAACGGCCCTCATCCAACAGATGACGGGCGTATTCGTAGTCCTCTTTTGCCGTTCCCTCGTGCTTGATGTCGCTGGCGCAAGAGGTCAGCAACAAAGTTGCGCAGAGCAGGCCGATCCAAGGTTTCATGGCGGAAACTCTAGGGGTTCGCCAGACGTGCGACAATGGCCAAGTGCCTGCCGGTGCGTCCCCGGTCGCGCCGATGCGAGAAGAACAGCCGGGGGTGACAACTGGTGCATGTGTTCAGGGTCTCGATATGGCTGTCTTGTACGCCCAGGGCCAGCAATTGGCGGCGGTTCAGGGCAACGAGATCGACATACCAGGCGTCGTTGTCCCGTCTTACGGCCCGGTTTCCGTCGGGGGCGCATCCCCGAAGGCGCTCGGCCGTACCCTCATCGATGCCGAAGCAGCATGGTCCGATGCATGGCCCCATGGATGCGAGCATGCATCCGGCTTCGGCGCCGAGGCTCAACATATGCTCCGCGACCCGACCCAGAATATTGCCCGCGGTGCCGCGCCAGCCGGCATGCACGGCGGCCACGATGCCGGTGCCGGGGTCGGCCAGCAGGATGGGCAGGCAGTCTGCGGTCTGCACGGCAAGCGGAAGATCGGGTTCGTCGGTCAGCAACGCGTCGGCCTCATGCTGGCATGGGTCGCTCGCACGGTGACATGAAAGCATGGTGACGCCATGCACCTGCCTTGTGCGCAGTGGGTCGCGGGGGAGGGGAACGGTCCTTTTCAGCAAGGCGAGGTTTTCGGCCACATGCTCTGGTGAGTCGAAGGGTTGGACGGCGAAGTTCAGGCTGTCGACCGGCGGCTGACTGACCCCTCCCAGGCGTGTCGTGAAAACGCCCATGAAGCCATGCCTGGCGAAAAGGCGGGAGCGGATCAGGTGCATGCGAAGGCCTGATTCAGCACGGCATCAAGCCGGGTCAGGTGTTCCGGCCATGGTGCCTTGAAGCGCAGCGGGGCGCCGGTGATCGGGTGATGGAAGGCCAGAACCTCGGCGTGCAGGGCTTGGCCGGGCAGGGATATGATGGCCTCCCTGACCGTTTGGGGCATGGATGCAGGCGGACGGTAATGCCGCGCATAGAGCGGGTCGCCAAGCAGGGGAAGGCCGATGTGCGTCAGATGCACCCTGATCTGGTGCGTGCGGCCAGTATGCAGGCTCAGCCGAAGCCTGCAGAACGGGCCGAGCTGTGCCTCCACAAGCGCGTCGGTTCTCGCCGGTCGGCCGCTCTCGACGACGGCCATCTTTTTCCGGTGCGCCGGATGCCGGGCAATCGGCAGGTCGATCGGACGTTCGTGCCAGCGCGGTTCGCCTCGGCACCACGCGAGATATTCCCGTTCCAGTTCATGATCCGCGAACATGGCCGTCAGCCTTTGATGGGCCTGCTCGCTCTTGGCCACGACCAGGCTACCCGAGGTGAACCGATCCAGCCGGTGCACGATGCCGGGACGTTCGATGCCGTTGATACCCGGCAGGTCGGGGATGTGATGCAGCAGAGCGTGGACCAGTGTTCCTTCCGCATGGCCGTGCGAGGGATGCACAACCATGCCGGCCGGCTTGTTGACGACGATGAGGTGCTCATCCTCGAACAGGATGTCCAGCGGAATATCCTGCGCCTCCAGCTTCAGGGGGACAGCAGGCGGGATATGCCAGCAAAAGCGCTGTCCGCTCCTGACCCGTGCTCCGGGCTTCTGCAGCGGCCCCTTGATCCGTCCCTGTTCGATCAGGGCCTGGATGCGGTTGCGCGACAGGCCAGTGGCCTTGGCCAGCACGGCGTCCAGACGCTGTCCACACTGTTCATCGCTGACGATGAACTCGCCTTGGATGGCTCCGCTGTTCGTCGGGTCGTTCATGAGCCTCCGTCGGTCGAGGATGCCGATGGGGCGGTTCGGGCGGATTCCCCAGCCTTTTCCCGAGGCCCGGAAGCAGGTCCGTCTGCATCCGGTTCCGCCTGCCGATTGTCCTGGGATGAAGCCGCGTCGGATGCGCCTTCGCCTGCGGAGCGTGACGGGCGCGACCTGCGACGCCGACGCCTGCGCCTGTTCTGCCCGGTCTTTTGCCCCGCTTCCTGAGCACCACTCTCCGTGCCGGTTTCAGGCTGCGAGGCATCCCCGGCATCCGTCGAGGCGCTTGTCCGCTGCTCCTGTTTCAGCGACTGCTCATTTTCCTGCTGCCCGCCGGCCTCGATCTGGTCGGTCTCTCGCGTCTCGCCCGCGCTGCCAGCATCGCCGGCGCCCTGGCCGGTCTTCTGACGCGACGGCCGCCGGCGGCGGCGCCGGGATCGCTGCTGCCCGCCACCCTGCTTGGAATCCCCTGCATCCGGGGTCGCGCCAGTTTGACTGGCGGGCGTCGCGGACGCCTGAGCCTGTTCGGAGGTGGGCTGCACCTGCTGGGCCGATCCCTGGGCGGATCGGGTTCCGGAACGGTTGCGCCTGCGCCTGCGTCGCTGGCCCTGAGCGCCTGTCTGCCTGGAGCTGGCCTGAGGCGTGGTAGGCGCGGACTTGCTGGGGGCTGCGTCTTCCTGCTTCTTGTCTTCCTCCTTGGAAACGCTGCCAAGGATGAGGCGGATCAGACGGGTCAGCGGCCCTTCCTTTTTCTCCGGGGATGGCTCCCTGCTTTCCTCGGGGGCACCGGGGATGCCCACGACGGGCTTCAGCGGTTTCAGCTTGCGTCCGCTGCGAGCCGGTCGCTTGTTCTTGGTCGTGTCCTCAAGCACCTCGATACGTTGCTGGTTGTTGTCCGTCCACTGGCGTTCAATGCGATAATGGGGGATTTCCAGGTCCTTGCGTATCTGAAGCGTGATCTGGATGTCGTAGACATCCTCGATGCGCGCGATGTATGAGCGTTTGTTGTTCATGAGGTATTCGCCCGTATCCGAGGGAACCTGGACGACGAGCATGGGCTTCTTGCCCTTTTCGGCCCAGTCCTCCATGCGCGTGAGCATCTGCAGGGCCATGGACTCGACCGTGCGCACGAAGCCTCGTCCCTGGCAGCGCTGGCAAACCTCGGTCGTCGATTCGCGCACGGATGGATGGATGCGCTGACGCGACATCTCGAGCAGGCCGAAGCGCGAGATACGCGCGATCTGGATGCGGGCCTTGTCCCGCTTGCAGGCGGCGCGAAGGGTTTCCTCAACCATCTGGTTGTGCTTGCGGGAGTTCATGTCGATAAAGTCGATGACGATGAGCCCCCCGATATCGCGGATGCGCAATTGCCGCGCGATCTCCTCGGCAGCCTCGAGGTTCGTGGCCAGCGCCGTGTCGTCGATGTGCTTCCCTTTTGTGGCCCGGGACGAATTGACGTCGATGGAGGTTAAGGCCTCCGTCGGGTCCAGCACGATGGATCCGCCCGATGGCAGTCGGATTTCACGCTCGTGGATTTCCTCGCACTGGGCCTCGATGCCGTAGTATCGGAACAGCGGCTTCTTGCCGCGGTAGAGCTTGACGAGCTTTTCCTTGCCGGGCAGCACGGCATGCACAAACTGTTTCGTGCGCGTGTAGACCTCGTGATTGTCGACCCAGATTTCCTGGATGTCCTCGGTGAAATGGTCGCGAATGGCCCGGGTCGCCAGATCCCCCTCGAGGTAGATGAGTGTCGGGCTGGGTGCCGTCTCGCTCTTGATGCGAATTTCATCCCACAGGCGCCTGAGGTAATTGTAGTCGCGCTGCAGCGCTTCAAGTGTCTGGTCCTTGCCTGCCGTGCGCACGATCAGCCCCATGCTTTCGGGCACGTCAAGCTGGGAGATGATGGCCTTCATGGCCTTGCGCTCTTCATCGGAGAGCTTGCGCGAGATGCCGCCCCGGTTCGTGTTCGGACTGAGCACGAGATACCTGCCAGCCAGGGAAATGAACGTGGTCAGCGCGGCGCCCTTGTTGCCGCGTTCTTCCTTGACGACCTGGACAAGCACCTCCTGCTTGGGTTCCAGGATATCCTGGATGTTCAGCTTGCGCACATCGGCATTCTTGTCCGTTCCTTCCTTCCAGTAGTCTGGATGGATCTCATTGATGGGCAGAAAACCCTGTCGAGCGGCGCCATATTCGACAAATGCCGCCTGCAGGCTTCCTTCAACCTTCGTGATGCGCCCCTTGTAAATGTTGCTCTTTGTAAGGGTCTTTTGCGAGGACTCGATGTCGAGTTCCTGCAGGTACCCGTCTTCGACGATGGCAACGCGGCTTTCTTCCTCGTGAAGCGCGTTGATAAGCATAAGTTTTTTTGTCACGCCAGCTTCCTTTTGGCGTTCACGAGCGTTCGCACGGCAAATCATGGCGTTCCGCCGATGGTGGCGAAACGCGCTGGGTCTGTGGAAAACCAGTGCCGGAGGGGTTCATGGCATCTCCGGCTACCGGTGCAAACCTCGGAACACAACCAGTAATGTTCTCGTGCCAGCTCAGACGTGAAATGGGGTTTGCCAGGCCCGCCATTCGTCCACAGGATTCATTGCTTTCATATGTTCCAGCTTGGGCCCGTCCGGTCCAGTCTGGAGAATCCTTCGTTGCAGCGATTTGCGCATGCACTGAGGCCAGATCGGCATCACGGAGCTGATGCACGGGCGGTAACCTTAGCCGATAGGAGGTGTTCTTGGCAACAATCAGCAAGGAAGACAGCATGTTGCTGGTCGGGCCCGACGAGGAAAACTCCCGGCTTGACCGTGTGCTCATGCGCCGTCTTGGCGAAGGCAGGCGCACGCTGATCCTGCGCCTGATCCGGAAGGGCAATGTGCGGTTGAACCGTCGTCGCGCAAGGCCCGAGACCCGCGTTCATGCGGGCGACCAGATTTTTCTTCCGCTCAGTCTGCGCTCTCCAGAGGAACCCAGGCCTATCCGGACTGACGCGCCTTCTTGGGTGGAGCATATCGAGGTTCTCCATGAGGATGATGTCCTTCTGGCCGTGAACAAGCCGGCCGGCATCGTCGTGCATGGGGGGAGCGGGCATCAGCTCGGGCTGATCGAGGCCATGCGGGAACACCGGGGTCTGCCGGAGTTGCGGCTGGCCCACCGACTTGACAGGGATACCAGCGGTGTGCTGCTCATGGCCAAGGACCTGTCGGCGCTGCGTCTGCTCGCAGCCTCTTTCCGCGAGCGTTCGATGCACAAGACCTATGTCGCGCTGGTTGCGGGTCACATGTACCCCCATGCCGGGCGCATGCGATCCCGCTTGAAGAAGGGGGCCGTGCGCGGCGGGGAACGCATGGTCGTCGATCATGTCGAGGGCAAGGAGGCCGTCACGGATTTCCAGGTGATCTACGAAGCCTCCTGGCGGGGATGGCCGTTCTCCCTGCTTGCGCTGCTACCGCATTCAGGACGTACGCACCAGCTTCGCGTACAATTGCAGCGAGAGGGACACGCCATTCTCGGAGACAGGAAATACGCAGACCGCAGCGACTTGCGACAGTATCGCAGCCTCGGCGGTCGCGGCATGATGCTGCATGCATGGCGCCTGCGCCTGTGGCATCCGCTCCGGTGTGAGCCGCTGGAGATTCGCGCCTGTCTGCCCGAGGCCTGGAAGGCCTGGCTTAAGGGGGCGCTGCTGGATTGAACCCGGCGTTGGCCGGCGGCTAAGGGGAGCGGTCCAGTTGCTGGATACCGGCCAGGTACCAGGTCGGATCGTCGCTCCCAGGTTGATGCCGGAAATGCCAGATTTCGTTGACCTCGGCTGTCGTGTCCTCGGTCGCGCGTCCTTGTTCGTCGAGGGTTTTCTCACGGAGCATGGCCCTGAAGTGAACGGATACCCATTCGGCGTCCTGTTCGATCCAGGCGTCGGCAATGCTGGCCTCGAGCAGGCCGACCTCGGTCTGGTGGCCATGACCCCGTTGCATCTCGGCTGCAATGCGCTGGGCGATATCCGGTGTGCAGAAGCGACGAATGTCCTCGAGGTCACCCGCATCCCAGTCCTTCTGCATGCGCAGGTAGATGTTGCGGGCTGCCTCCAGGAAATGGGCCTCATCGATGTTCGGTCGCAGGAGCTTGCCCTGTCCGGATGGCGCGTCTCGTCCGCCGCCAGGAGCGGGGCCGCCGGCATAGACCGGTTGTGTCGCGGCATGCCGCCGGAACAGCAGCACCAGCAATGCGATCATGCCGCCGACGACAAGCACGTCGAACAGCTTGATGCCTTCGAAGGCGCCTCCGAACAACAGGCTCCCCAGTAAGCCGCCCATGGCCAGTCCACCCAGCGCGCCCAGCATGCCGCTACGCGGGGAGGGGCTGGCGGACTTGCTGGCCGTTGCCGGCGCCTGTCTTTGCTGCATGTGCGGTTGAATCATGCGCTGCTTGCCGAAACTGGCGCCACCGCCGAAACGCCTCGCCTCGGCCTGGTCCGCTCCGATCAGGGTGAGCGAGAAACAGCCCAGAAAGAGCAGAATGAGGGTTTTTTTCATGGGATCTCCTTCGAAGTTTGTGTGTAGGCAAGTTGGGCGATTCGCGCCTCAAACATCGCGCGACGCAGCGTCTTGTCCCTGATGGGCGCCAGCATTCTGGCGATGGCGCGGCGCTCCTTCCACGAGACGGGATGCCGCCTTGCCGGCATGCGCCTGCTTTTGATTCCAGCCTGGGGCATCAGACGCGTGCGGATGCGGCGCAGGCGTCCCAGGTGTGTCTGTCGCAGGCATGCCTTGCGGATGTCCTCGTGCAGGAAGCGAACCTGCTGAGCCATGGCCGGGTGGTCAACTCCGATCCACAGACACAGGCCGCCATCGCCAAGCTGCTCCAGCATGACCGGCTCGGTGCGCTCGGCCATCATCGGCCCCACGGTGTCAGGCCAGGCGCGGCGAATGCGGGCCATGGCGCTCAGGCGCTCGAGCGTTTCCCCTCCGAGCACCTGGACCAGGCCCTGCTGAAGGCTGTTCAGACCCGAACGGGATCTGCGATCACTCAAAACGGCAGTTTCCTGCCGCCCAGCACGTGAACGTGAAGGTGGAACACCTCCTGTCCTCCGCCTTCTCGGACATTGATGACCACGCGATAGCCTGCTTGCAACCCGAGCACCTCATCGGCGATATGACGCACCCGGTCCATCAATCGGCCCAGCATTTCAGGGTCGTCGCAGTCGGCGAGCGTGGCCACGTGCCTCTTGGGGATCACCAGCACATGCGTGGGCGCCTTGGGGTGGATGTCCTTGAAGGCGAGCACATCGTCGTCCTCATACACCTTCGCGCACGGGATGTCTCCATCCCTGATCCTGCAGAACAGACAGTCGCTCATTTCATGCTCCTGAAGGCTCTTTTCCCAAATGTAGCAGGCGCATCCGTCGTTTCAATGCCGCGGCTCCGCGCCATGCGAGGCTTCATCGCCGGTCTGGCCGTCGGGCTTGCCCGTGTGGTCCGCCTTGCGCGAGGCCTTTTCTTCGTGTCCGGACATGCCAAAGCGGCGCGCGAGCTCGGCCAGGACATCGTTCGGGTGAAGGTCGTTGGCCGCGAGCATGACCATCGTGTGAAACCAGAGATCGGCCGTCTCATGCAGGATTTGGGCGCGTTCGCCATTTTTGGCGGCAATGATCGCCTCCACGGCCTCCTCGCCGATTTTCTCCAGCATCTTGTCCGGTCTTGCATACAGTGAGGCCACGTAAGAGGTCTCGGTGGATTCGGTCTTACGCTGCTCGAGAACGAGTGCAAGGCGATCCAGGATGCCTTCGGCATGGAGGTTCTTGTTCATGTCGTGGGCCCTTCGGTTTCGATCCATTCGTCGTTTTCCAGTCTCCGATAGAAACAGGAAGGACGGTTGGTATGGCAGGCGGGCCCTGTCTGATGAATCTTCAGCAGCAGCGTGTCTCCATCGCAATCGAGGTAGATGTCCAGTACCTTCTGCACATGGCCCGAGGATTCCCCCTTCTTCCACTGCCTGCGCCGCGAGCGTGAATAATAATGCGCATAGCCCGTGGCCAGGGTCTGACGGATGGCCTGTTCATTCATCCAGGCCATCATCAGCACGCGGCCGGTTTCCGCATCCTGGGCGATGGCGGGAACCAGGCCTTGCTCATTGAACGCAATGTCTTCCAGCAGGTCCATTCAGGCGACCAGCCTTGCCAGGGCTCGACCGGCGGCGGCAATGGTTTCGCTGATGTCCGCTTCGCTGTGGGCGGTGCTCATGAACGCGGCCTCGTATTGGCTTGGCGCCAGATACACCCCTTCATCGAGCATGGCATTGAAGAAGCGGCCGAAAAAGTCCAGATCGCAGTGCTTGCCGACATCCGCCGAAGTGGTGATGGCATCCAGTTCGGTGAAGAAGACCGTGAACATGGCGCCGATCTGGTTGGCCACGGCGGAAACGCCCGCTTCGCGGCAACCATCCAGCAATCCGTCGACAAGACGCCTGGTTCTGGACTCAAGGGTCTGGTACAGGCCCGGATCGCGCAGACGGCTCAATGTCTCAAGCCCGGCTCGCATGGCCAGCGGATTGCCCGAGAGCGTGCCGGCCTGATAAACGGGACCATCCGGACTGATCATGCGCATGATGTCCTCGCGACCTCCATAGGCGCCCACGGGCAGGCCGCCACCGATGATCTTGCCCAGGCAGGTCAGGTCCGGCGTAATGCCGAAGCGCTCCTGCGCGCCGCCAGGGGCCACGCGGAAGCCGCACATGACCTCGTCGAAGATCAGCAGCGTTCCCTCCTCGGAACAGATGTCGCGCAGGAACTGCAGAAAGCCCGTGGAGAAGAGGTCGATGACCCCGGTGTTGCCGGGCACGGGCTCGACGATGACGCAGGCGATTTCCCCCCTGTTTTCCGAGAACAGTCTCTTGACCGCCTCGACATCGTTGAACGGGGCGGTCAGCGTGAGCCTGGCATAGTCGGCCGGCACCCCGGCCGAATCCGGCTCGCCGAAGGTTGCCGCGCCGCTGCCGGCCCTGACCAGGAAGCCATCCGCATGACCGTGGTAGCCTCCCTCGAACTTGATGAACTTGTCCCGGCCCGTGAAGCCCCGCGCAAGCCGGAGCGCGCTCATGGTCGCCTCGGTGCCCGAATTCACGAAACGCACGACCTCGATGGAGGGCACCATGTCCACGACGAGCTGTGCAAGCTCGATCTCAAGCTCGCACGGCGCGCCGAAGCTCATGCCCTTGGCCGCCGTTTCCTGGACGCCAGCGACGACGTCCGGGTGTGCATGTCCGAGGATCATCGGCCCCCAGGAGCCCACATAGTCGATATACTTGTTGCCGTCCACATCCCAGACATAGGCACCGGCCGCGCGGTCGAAGAAACGCGGGGTGCCGCCCACGCTCTTGAAGGCGCGAACAGGTGAATTGACGCCACCGGGCAGCAGCTTGCGAGCTCGCTCGAAGTCTTGACAGGATCGCTGAATCGACATGGCTTGTTCCCTTTGCAACTGATGTGAGCGGCGACGTTAGGAAGCCATGCGGCCAATGTCAATCTCAGCGGCCGACCCAGATGTCCTTCATGCCCAGTCTGTCGCCAAGCTCCCTGGCGGCCTTCAGGGCCTCTTCCTTCGATGCATATCCGGCGACCTGAATCCTGTACCATGGCTTGCCCTTGATGTTCAGCATCGTGTAATTGGCCTTGATGCCGAGCTCCCGCAATCGCTTGACCTCCTTGCGCGCCGCGGCCTCGGAGGTCACTGAGACGAGGTTGACCTTCCATGGGCCTTCAGTCCCCTCTGTCGGGCCGGCCTTCGGCTCGGGCGCCGCAGGTGACGTCGCCTGCCGTTCTTCCGCGGCAGCCGGCGCTTGCGGCTGTCGGTCTGCCTGCGTTGGAGCCGACGGCGCGGGAAGGCCCTGCTGCACATGGGGCGGGCGCCCGGGCTTCTCCTGCATTTCGGGCTGAGGCGCCTCGGCTGGTGTTTCGACAACGGGCGGCGTCGCCTTGACCAGGTCGCCGAAATGCTGCTCGAGATCGACCTGGCGCTTGTTCAGGGACGCCGTGAACTCGACATTGCGCGCCAGTTGCGCGTCCAGCAGCGCAAGACGGTTCTCCAGTTCATCGATGCGCGCATCCTGTCCCGCCGAAACCCACAGCGCGATGGCCGCGATGATCATGGCCAGCAGGCCGCTGACCGAAATCGGCAGCCTGGACCAGGGGGAGCGGGACTTGTCGGCGGATATGTCTCCGTCTGCCTGGACCGGCTTTTCCCGGGCGGGGACGATCTCTTCAGGCGTAGTCTCGCTCATGTTCCCCTCCTTGCGAGGTTTTCCCTCCCATTCTAGACCAAGGCGGAGGCGTTTGCAGGCCGTCTAGTGCAGCGCGGGTCGCCATGGCAGTTTCTCGACGATCTCGGCCTCGGCCTCGGCCAGGGAGCGGAAGCGCTCATAGACCGTCTCACGGTCGAAATAGCGCAGGGCCATGTCCGCGAACACATGCCCGTGTCTGGCTTCGGCGGCCCAGAGCTCCTTGTAGAAGCCCGCGAGTTCCTCATCCTCGACGGCTTCATGGATCAGCCGGAAACGTTCCGCGCCCCGTGACTCGACCAGGGAAAAGATCAGCAGTTGGTCGAGAAAATGCTCATCACGTCCGTGGCGTTGCAGCTTGAGCAAGGCCCGGATGTATGGGTCGGGCGAATCGGGAATCAGTCCGATGTTTCTTCTTGCCATATGGCGGTAGCATGCGCGGAAATGCTCCATTTCCTCGACAGCCAGATCGATCAGTGTCGGCAGGATGGCTTGCCGGTCATGAAAGCGGACGACCATGCTGGTCACGGTTGCGCTGGCCTTGCGCTCACAGTTGGCATGGTCGGCGAGAAAATGTGCGACGTCGGAGAGCGCGACCTCGGTCCATTCCCGGGGAGTGGCATAAAGCAGGTCGACGGATTTCTTGGCCATGTCGGACTTGACCTCCATGCATGAGTTGATGCGCTATATCGAACGCGCGCGCATCGTGCCGCGCATTCCCGAGGAGCCGGCAAGCGGGCTGGCCATGGTCGTCGTGGTGCCCTGCCGGCAGGAGCCGGACCTTATCGTGCTGCTCGAGCATTTACAAAGCATGAAGCGCCCCGATGCGCCTGTCGAGGTCATACTGGTGCTCAATCACGAGCGGGGGGCCGGGGATGAAACGGTGCAGAAGCACCGACGGGATGCCCGCCTGGTGCGCGCATGGGATCAGGAGCATGGTTGCGCAACGTTCCGCGCGCACGTCATCGAGGCATTTAACCTGCCTCCGAAGCACGCGGGGGTCGGGCTCGCCCGCAAGCTGGGCATGGATGAGGCCGTGGCGCGCTTCGCCCGAGGTGGGCGGCCGGATGGCATCATTGCCTCGCTTGACGCCGATTGCCGCGCGGATGACGATTATCTGGTCGCGCTGCTGTCGGCCTTCCGTTCCCAGGAGATGCATGCGGCCGTGCTGCCCTATGCGCATGATTTGGGGCAGACCGTCGATGAGCGTCACCGGCGCGCCATGATCTTCTACGAGCTGTTTCTGCGTTATATCGAGCTCGGCTGGCATTGGGCCATGCTGCCGTATGCGTTCACATCCATTGGCTCCTGCTTCGCCGTGCGGGCCGATGCCTACGCCCGCCATCATGGCATGAACCGGCGAAAGGCCGGAGAGGACTTCTATTTCTTGCACAAGCTTGCGCGCGAGCGTCCGTTGATCCGGCTCTCCTCGCCCTGGGTCTATCCTTCCCCACGCATGTCCTCGCGCACGCCCTTCGGTACGGGGAAGGCCGTGCGCGACTGGTATCTGGGTGGAGGCCATGAGTGGTTCGTGGCTCCGCCGGCTACGTTTGATGAATTGCGTGAGCTTGGACGTCATGCCTGCGAGCTGTTTGAGGTGCCGCTGCCGACTTGGCTGGGATCCCGTTCCCCGACATTGTCCGATTTCCTGCTGCGAGCCGGCATTGAGGAGGCCGTGGGCGAGATGCGTCGGCATGCGGCCAATCCGGAAACATTCCGCCGTCGCTTCTTTGTCTGGTTTGACGGCCTGAAGGCCTGGCGCTATGTGCAGCAGGCAGCCTCGCACTCGCCTGTTGATGAGGCCGTGGCGGAGCTGGCCGCGCGCCTGGGCTGGCGGGCGCGATGGAGTGATGCGGCCTCCCTGCTGCACATGATGCGTGGCTGCATGGTTTCGCTT
The DNA here is from genome assembly GCA_015488115.1 of Mariprofundaceae bacterium. Lineage (GTDB taxonomy): Bacteria > Pseudomonadota > Zetaproteobacteria > Mariprofundales > Mariprofundaceae > J005. The sequence continues at coordinate 3,447 of WFOK01000036.1, read as the reverse complement.
GCCAGTCCTCGGGGGAGGGCGTGTAGAGTGCGCGGTTCGCGAAACATGAGCGCGGGGAGTCGGACATGAGTGCAGGGCAAATGTCATGGAGCATCGAGGACGCCGGCCGTCTGTATCAGGTGGAAGGATGGGGGCACGGCTTTTTCGGCATCAATGCCGAGGGACATGTCGTGGCCATTCCGGATGGGCGGCACCAGATCGATCTGTACCGCCTTTGCGCGGACCTGGCGGATGAGGGGATGCATCCGCCGTTGTTGCTGCGCTTTTCCGACATTCTCAGACGGCGCATGGAACAGATCCACGGGCGCTTCGAGCTTGCCTGCCGGGAAGCCGAATACCATGGACGCTATTACGGCGTGTATCCGATCAAGGTCAATCAGCAGCGGCAGATCGTCGAGGAAATCGTCGAGTTCGGCACGGCTTTCAACTGGGGCCTGGAAGCGGGTTCCAAGCCCGAATTGCATGCGACATTGGCCATGATCGAGGATGTCGAGGGACTGATTGTCTGCAACGGCTACAAGGATCGCGAGTTTATCGAACTGGCCATGATCGGCCGCAAGATGGGCAAGCGCGTGTTCATCGTCGTGGAGAAGCCCAACGAACTGGAACTGATTCTTGAGGCGGCCGCGCGCCTTGATGTCGAGCCCCTGATCGGCCTGCGTTGCCGCCTGGCCACGACCAGCGAGGGCAGGTGGGACGACTCGGGCGGGGACCGATCGAAATTCGGCCTGTCCGCTACGGAATTGATCGATGCCGTGGAGAAGCTTCGCGATGCCGGACGGCTCGACTGCCTGAAGCTGTTGCATTTCCATATCGGTTCGCAGGTACCGCAGATCCGGCGCATCAAGCAGGCCATGGCGGAGGCGGCCCGTTTCTATGTCGAGCTTCGCCGTCTGGGGGCCCCGATTGCCTACATGGATGTCGGCGGCGGGCTCGGTGTCAATTATGATGGCACGATTTCCGGCTCGCATGCATCCGTGGACTATTCCCTGCAGGAGTACGCCAACGATATCGTCTGGACGCTGAAGACGGTCTGCGATGAGGAAGATCAGCCCCATCCGCACATCATTTCCGAGTCCGGCAGGGCGCTCGTTGCCCATCATGCCGTCCTGGTCATCAACGTGCTGGGGGTCACCCGGCGCGCCGGTGAACGCGACATGCGGGCGCCCGATGCGGATGCGCCCGTTCAGCTTCGGCAGATGTGGGCTGCGTGGGAGGAGTTCGACGACATCGCTCCGCGCGAGGTGCTGCATGATGTCGTTTCCCTGCGGGACGATGTGAACCGGCTGTTTTCACTGGGGCATTGCCGCCTGTCCGACCGCGCGCTGGCTGATGAAATCTACTGGCACGTGCTGTTGCGCCTGGTTGAGGTGCTTGATGAGGGAGAGATCGAGGAGATTCTGCCAGGCATCCGGGTTCAGATGGCCGATCGCTATTTCTGCAACTTTTCGCTGTTTCAGTCCCTGCCCGATGCCTGGGCGATCCAGCAGATCTTTCCCGTGATGCCGATTCACAGGCTTGACGAGTTCCCGAATCGGCAGGGCATTCTGGTCGACATCACCTGTGACTCCGATGGCAAGATCCAGAGCTTTCCCCTGGCGGACGGGCATTCGAGCGTCTTGCCGCTGCATGAGGTGAACCATGGCGAGGGCTATCTGCTGGGCATCTTTCTGACCGGCGCCTATCAGGAGATTCTCGGTGATCTGCACAACCTGTTCGGCGACACCCACGCCGTGCATGTGCGCATGGACGGGAACGACTATGAGCTGGAGCAGATTGTCGAGGGAGAGAGCGTGACCGAGGTGCTCGATTACGTGCAGTTCAGCGAGAAGGTGCTGCTGGACCGCATGCGCCGGCAGCTCAATCAGGCGCGCAGCGAAGGGAGGATCAGCGCCAGGGAGGCGACCCGCTTTCTCAGGCTCTACCGCGAAGGGCTAAGCGGTTATACCTATCTGGAGGAATAGGGCCGCGCTCGGCGCGGCCCCTCAGACTTACTCCCAGTTCAGCCCGCCGCCGGTCTGGTACTCGGTGACGCGTGTTTCAAAGAAGTTCTTCTCCTTGCGCATATTGGCCTGCTCATCCAGCCAGGGCAGGGCATTGACCGCCCCGGCAAACGGCTCGGCCAGTCCCAGCTGTTTGGCGCGCCGGTTGGCGACAAAACGGAACTGCTGAATATGGTCCTCAGCCGAATAGCCGAGGATCGGTTCGGGTAGCAGATAATCGGCATAGGCCCGTTCGGCAGCTTCGGCTTCCTCCCACATCTCACGCAGGGCCGCGGCATCCGGTGCGATATCCTCCTCGAGCATGATCTGGCGCACGACGCGAATGCCAAAGCCGGCATGCAATACCTCATCGCGCATGATGTACTGCAATTGTTCGGCCGTGCCTTTCATCAGTCCGCGCCGTTGCAGGGAAAAGATCGGCGAGAACCCGTTATAGAACCAGCTGCCCTCGAACACGGCGGCGAAGAACAGATAGGACATCAGGAATTCGGCCAGCGCATCGCGCTGGCGGAGATCGATATCGGCACGTAATGCCGTCTGCATGCGCCGGTTGGCGATCTCGATCTTGTGGTGAATGGCCGGGACGACCCGATAGCGATTGTAGATTTCGCCCTGGTCCAGCCCGATCGATTCGATGCAATGCTGATAGGTCCAGGTATGCAGCGCTTCCTCGTAAACCTGTCGCGCCTGATAGACCTGCAATTCCGGCGCGGTCATCTTCTCCATGACCGCCAGGCCGATATTGCGCATGGCCAGAATATCCGAGGTGGTCAGATAGGCCAGCACATTCTCATACACATGCTTCTCTTCCAGCGTGAGCTTGTGATGATAATCATGCACATCCTGGTTCATGTTGATATCCAGCGGCGTCCAGTGATTCTTGTTGGCATTGAGGAAATACTGCCAAGCCCACGGATAGCGGAACGGGGCAAGCTGGTTGATATCACCCATGCCGCCGACCACGCGCTTGTCCTCGGCACGTACCGGCGCCAGCGGCGGTCGTGCTTTCTGCTCCTCATCCCCGCTGGCCGCTGCCCGCTGCGGTGCGGATGCCATGGACTCCGGCAGCGGACGGCTGGCCACGGGGGCGGCGTTTAACGGATCATCCCAGTTCAGCATCGTGCTCTCCCTTACTGGCATGCTTCGCAGTCCGGATCGAGGATTGAGCAGAATTTCGGCTCATCTTCGACCGAGGCTGTGGCATGGTCGGTGCTTTTCTCGACATGGGAAGCGCCCATGGAGCGCAGGTAGTAGGTTGTTTTCAGGCCGCGTACCCAGGCCAGCTTGTAAAGGTTGTCGAGCTTTTTGCCGGAAGGTTCGGCCATGTACAGATTCAGGCTTTGCGCCTGATCGATCCATTTCTGGCGTCGGCTGGCGGCCTCGATCAGCCAGCGCGAATCCATCTCGAAGGCCGTTGCATACTTGGCCTTCAGGGCTTCGGGCA
>WFOK01000035.1 GCA_015488115.1 Mariprofundaceae bacterium | reverse complement strand
TACGATGCCGACGGAGCATTGATAAGCAATTCGCAGGCAACCGCAGGCCTGCAAAAGGCCACGGGATAACCCCGGCCAATGCGGACAACTCTTGTGCTTTAAAACCGGACAGGTCTATTTGTTGCTAACAGATTTTTCCTGAGTCGTGTCCATTTGGCCGTCCCTGCTCTAGTATACGCGGCATGGACGTGAATCTGCTTAAACCCGCGTTGGGGCATTATGCGGGCCGTCGCGTCATTGCGGCGATGAGCGGGGGGGTCGATTCCTCGGTTGCGGCCGCATTGTTGTCCGAGGCTGGCGCGGAGGTCATCGGCGTGTTTCTCAACGTATGGGACTATTCGAGGGAGCAGGTCGAGCGGCATGGAAGCTGCTGCGCCTTGGAAGACAGCTATGATGCCAGAAGAGTGGCCGACAGGCTGGGCATCCCATTTTATGTCATCGACATGCAGGATCGTTTCCGACATGACGTCATTGAACCGTTTCTTGAAGATTATTCATCCGGGCGTACGCCGAATCCGTGCGAGCGTTGCAATCGATTCGTCAAGTTCGGGGCCCTGCTCGAAGTGGCGGACAGGCTGCAGGCCGAGCATGTGGCGACAGGTCATTATGTGCGGCGCATCGATGATGAACAGGGCATGCATATCCTCAGGGGGCGTGATGCCCGTAAGGATCAGAGCTATTTTCTTGCGACAACGTCGCTTGCGCAGATGCGGCGCCTTCTGTTCCCCGTGGGCCATCTGGAGAAAAACGAAGTTCGGAAACTGGCCGAGCATTACGGGTTGCCGACGGCGAGCAAGCGGGAAAGCCAGGATATCTGTTTCATCCCGTCCGGCGACCGAATTCGCTTTCTCAAGGAGCAGGGGGCACTACGCGGATTCGAGCCCGGCAATATCGTGGATACAGACGGAAACATTCTGGGAAGACATGAGGGCATCGCTCATTACACGCTCGGACAGCGACGAGGCTTGGGACTGGCCGATGGTCCGTGGTATGTGGTCGGTTTGAATGGAAATGCGGCACAGGTGCTCGTGGCACGCGAGGACCGCGCACTGGTGCGAAAGTTTGTCGTGGGCGGACTTGCCTGGCTGTGGCCGGAGGTTCCCGGCGAGGGCCTTGAGGTCAAGGTGCGTTATCAGATGCGTCCTGCCGGCTGCCGTGTCCACATTGGGGATGGCGGTCGGGCGGTCGTGGAGTTCCTGAAGCCTCAGAAGCCGCTTGCCCCGGGCCAGGTGGCTGCTTTCTATGTTGGAGAGGAACTCATCGGCGGAGGAATCATCGAAGGCGTGATGGACATGGGATGAGCGTGTGCTTCCCCGATCCGGAATCCGCCGATGCACGGGGCCTGCTGGCCGTGGGCGGTGATTTGGAACCGGAAACCCTGGTCGAGGCCTACAGCCATGGCATCTTCCCTTGGTTCGGCGAGCATGATCCTATTCTCTGGTGGTCGCCGGATCCCCGCATGGTACTGTTTCCCCATGAGTTTCATTGTTCTCGCCGGCTGGCGAGGCGCCTGCGGCAAGGCCGCTACAGGATCACGCTTGATCACGCATTCGAAGAGGTCATCCATGCCTGTGCGACCCATCCACGTCCCGGGCAGCAAGGCACATGGATTGTGCCATCCATGAGGCGCGCCTATGTCCGGCTCCACGAGCGGGGGATTGCCCACTCGGTTGAGGTGTGGGAGAAGGGGCGGCTTGTGGGGGGGCTGTATGGGCTTCTCCTGGGCAAGGTCTTTTTTGCGGAATCAATGTTCAGTAGGGTGACCGATGGCTCCAAGATGGCACTTGCAGAGCTGTGCCGTCTGGCCATGGCAGATGCATGGGCGCTGATCGATTGCCAGTTTTACACGAGACATCTGGCCAGCCTTGGCGCGCGAGAGATTCCGCGCGCACGGTTTCTGTCCATCGTACGGCCGGCCACAAAAAAACCGGGCGGAGACCCGGTTTGATCATGAGGCGTCATCGGAGCTAGGCTGCCTTGCGCAGGTACTGCGTCATCGTGCGCAGGGTGCCGATATCCACAAGACGCTTTTCGTCATTGGCAGCATTGTGAATGACCACATGACATCCACCCGTCCAGCGCACCTGAATGTTGTCGCGGGTCTGCTTGCCTTGCGCTGCCTCGACGGCATCAAGATATTCACGAATCATCTTGTCCACGTTTTTCATCGAATCATCCTCCTTGGCTTCATGATGTCGTGATTCTTCCTGATGCACCTTAATGGAAGCATGACTCTATTCTGAAAGGCATTTCATCATCCATGCCTTCCGGATATGGGCTTTTGCATTGCCCAAGCCGTGGTGCTTACCTATATGGGATGCTTGTTCCGATGTTCAAGAGCTTGGCAGCCGCCTGCGAAGCCAGATATGCCAGAGCAGCCAGGCATCGAGCAGGATGGCGAGCAACATCAAGACGGTGCCCGTCCATCCATGCAACCAGGTCGTCATGTCGCTTGCCCAGGTTTCGGCCTGAGTGGGAAGTAGCGCCATCTTGCGCATCAGCAGGAGCAGCATCAGCGCATTGCCCGCGATCAGCGCAAAGGCCTTGCCGAGCACGAGGGTCGAATAGACCAGGAAGTCCATGAACGAGGGTTTTCCCGTGCGTGGCATGGGAGATGGACGGGGTCAGTTCCCGTCATCGGCTGCATTGAAGCCGAAGCGGTGGATGTCCTGCACGCGGAAGGCCTCGTCATAGATGATGACCACGCCGCGACGGATGCGTTCGCCGCTGGTCTCGTCTTCATAGTCCTCCACATAGAGTGCGCGATGCGGGTGCAGGGTGTCTTCCAGGATCGGCTCGCCAAGCCTGCTTTCAACCTCGAAGCGCGTGTCGCCGATGTCGATGCTGTCAACAAGCGCAGGTGAAAGCACGTTCCCCTGATGCAGCGGTGTCTTCAGGCATCCAGACAGAGCAAGGACAAGGAAAGCCATGGCGATCAGGCGAAGCATCATGCACTTCCTCCTACGGGTCCTCTTTCTCCCAGCTCCAGGTGACGCACGTAATCGGCGATGCCTTTTTCAAGGCTCCATCTCGCCTTCCAGCCGAGCAGCTCGCTTGCCTCGCGCGTGTCTGCCTCCGTATGCGTCTGGTAGAAGGCATAGGGATTGTCAAAGTATTCGATGTCCGGCTTGCAGCCAAGCTGCTCGCCAAGCAGCCGGACAATGTCATTGAAGGTTCGTGCCTGACCTGTTCCGATGTTGCAGACGCCCGAGCGCGGGGCCTCCATGGCCGCGAGATTGGCGTCCACGACATCCCTGATGTATACGAAGTCTCTCTTCTGTTCGCCGTACTTGAACAGGCGGGGTCGTTTGCCGACCCGGATCTGCTCGTAAAGCTGCAAGATCATGGATGCGGTCTTGTTGCCGCTTTTTTCATTCTTGTGATGCTCACCGGGGCCGTAGACATTGAAATAGCGAAGGCCGATGATCGGAGCCTCGCTGCGCTCATGCCAACGTCTGGCCACGCGGTCCATGGCCAGTTTCGAGAAGCCGTAGACATTCTCGGGCTGTTCCCCTTCACCGATCCTGTTTGGAGCCGGTGCGTTTCCATAGACGCCCGCGGAGGAGGCATAGACCACACGCGTCCCCGAGCAACTGGCTGCTTCCAGTATGCCGGCAAACGCATTGGTGTTGATTTCAAGCATCCTGCGCTGGTCGAGCACCGTGGTGTCCGTGATGGCTGCCTGATGAAAGATCGTGGCATAGGCGCCATCGGCGATTTCATCAAGCAGTGCGGGATCATCGCAGTCAGCCGCACGCAGTTCGCAATCGATTTCGCGCAGGTTGCGCCAGTCTCCGGAAGAGAAGTCATCAACGACAACCACGTCGATACCGGGCTGCCGGCTGAGCGCGAATGCAAGATTGGCGCCAATGAAGCCTGCGCCTCCAGTGATGAGAACTCTCTCGCTCATGCGTTTTTTCCTTCGGTTTCCATGATGGGGCTCTTGTTCCATTGCAGGCGCAGTTCATCCAGGCGCTGGATCGTTGCCTGATTGCAGATCGGATAGCCAAGGTGTTCATTGAGCCTGGCTGCAACAAGCGAAGCAGGCAGGCGGCGAAGATCATCACGGTCAAATCCGGCCTCTGCCAGAAGGCGCGCGATCCAGCTTCCCAGACCGGGCAACTGCCGGATGCGTACAGTCCTGATCAGCTGATCACAACGCGAAACGCTGACCTGACCACCCGTGGCCTCGGACAGCTCGCGCGCATCGGCATCAGCAAAGCTGTCCACGGGTCGGCACAAGAGCTTGAATATGACCCATTCGCTTTCACTGAGGAACTCACGATCCTCGTGAAGCGGAAAGCTCCGGTCTTCAGTCGATGAATTGCTCATTCTTCGACGTAGGCCGTAGGTCCGGCGATGAATGCTCCTTTCAGCCCCCATTTCTTGATCTTCGCGCCAATCCGGATGGACCCGGTCAGGTTTGCCCGACGCAGCTTGGCATCGGTCAGATCCGCGTGGCTCAAGTTCGACCACCGCAGGTCAGCCCCCCGCAGATCGGCCTCTTTTAGCATGCAATGGGACAGATTGGCCCGTGAGAGGTTCGCATTGCGCAGGTTGCAGCCGGAAAGATCGCTTCCGGAAAGGTCGGCTCCCGCCAAGTCCGCCTGGGAAAGGTCCAGCCCCTTGAGGTCCTTGTTCCGAACAGGCTGGCCGTCTCGCACAGCTTGCAACAGTTCGTCTGCGTTCATGACTGGTCTCCTTTTCGTGCAATTGAGGCGCAGGACCCCTCCACTCCGATGCAGGAGTTTACGATGGAAACCTGTGCGTGCAAGTTTGCTGTTGGCATGTAAGTTTCAAACGTTGGTTGCGACTCACGCACATCATGCTTGTAGTTCCGGAGTTTTCTATGCATGCGATGCTCCCAAAACTGGAATGCAGCGACTTTCCATCCATTGCGCGCCGCAGTGTGGAGACGCTGCAGGTCAATCTCGGTTATCTTTGCAATCAGACCTGCATCCATTGTCACGTGAACGCGGGCCCCAGGCGCAAGGAGCTCATGGACGCGGACACCGTGCGGACGGTGCTCGATTTCCTGCGCGCCTCCACGGCCAGCCGGCTTGATCTCACCGGCGGCGCGCCGGAAATGAACCCGCATTTCCGGGAACTGGTCGCCGAGGCCACGAAGCTTGGCGCGCACGTGATGGATCGCTGCAACCTGACCATCCTGGAGGAGCCGGGCTACGAGGACCTGGCCGAGTTCCTGGCCGCGCACGGCGTGGAGCTCATTGCCTCGCTGCCATGTTACCTGGAGGAGAACGTGGACGCCCAGCGCGGCAATGGCGTCTTCCAGGCCAGCATGCGCGCGCTGGAGCGGCTGAACGCCCTGGGTTACGGTCGCGAGGGCTCGGGGCTGGAGCTGAATCTCGTTTACAATCCGCAAGGGCCGCAACTGCCGCCGCCGCAGGAATCGCTGGAAGCCGCCTACAAGCGGGAGCTGGGGGAGCGCTTCGGCATCACGTTCAACCACCTGTTCACGATCACGAACATGCCGATTCAGCGTTTCGGCAGCATGCTGATCTCCAGGGGCGAGTTCGCCGCCTACATGCAACTGCTCCAGGATGCCTACCGGCCCGAGAACCTGGACGGGGTCATGTGTCGCACGCTCATCAGCGTGGACTGGCGAGGCTACGTCTATGACTGCGACTTCAACCAGATGCTGGGCCTGCCGCTGGCGCGCGCGGGCCGCGCGCCCGTGCACCTCTCCGAGCTGATGGGCGAGGATCTTGCCGGCAATCCGATCGTCGTGCTTGGCCACTGCTACGGCTGCACGGCGGGTCAGGGCTCAAGCTGCGGCGGGGCGCTGGGCTAGCGAGTCGATATCGCGCTTGCAATGACAACAAAGGAGGAAACAGGACGATGAGCATGCAGGGCAATGTGCTGGAGCGCTATTCGCAGGGGGCGGCGGCGAGACAGGAAGACCTGTGCTGCCCGGTGTCTTACGACCCGGAGCGGTTGAAGCTGCTGCCGCAGGAAATCATCGACAAGGACTACGGCTGCGGCGATCCATCCGCTTACGTGCGCGAGGGCGACATCGTGCTCGATCTGGGTAGCGGCGCTGGCAAGATCTGTTACATCGCGGCCCAGCTCGTGGGCGAGAAGGGACGCGTCATCGGCGTGGACATGAACGACGACATGCTGGCGCTGGCGCGCAAGTACCAGCCCGAGATGGCGGAGAAGATCGGCGGGGATCGCGTCCACTTCGTCAAGGGCTACATCCAGGACATGGCACTCGATCTCGAGGCCGTGGATCGCTGGCTGGCCGAGCACCCGGTGAGAACCAGCCGGGATCTCGCGGCGCTGAAGGCTTATGAGGCCGAGCAGAAGCGGAAGCGGCCATTGATCGCGGACGAAAGCGTGACCTTGGTCGTGTCCAACTGCGTGCTGAACCTCGTGGACGCGGCCGAGAAGGGTGCCCTGATCCGCGAGATCTTCCGCGTGCTCAAGCCCGGCGGGCGGGTGGCGATCTCGGACATCGTGGCCGATGAGGAGGTGCCCGAGCGCCTTCGGCGCGACCCGGAACTCTGGAGCGGCTGCATCTCCGGCGCCTACCAGGAACAGGCGTTCCTGCGGGCCTTCCTGGATGCCGGCTTCATGGGCGTGGCCATCGACAAGTGGGACGAGAAGCCGTGGAAGGTCGTCGAGGGCATCGAGTTCCGGGCCGTGACGCTGACGGCGACCAAGCCGGAAGAGACGGAATGCCTGGACTGTGGCCACGCGGTGATCTACAAGGGGCCGTTCTCCGAGGTGCATGATGATGACGGGCATGTCTATTACCGCGGCGAGCGCATGGCCGTGTGCGAGCACACCTATCGCTTCCTGACCGAGGGGCCGTTCGCGGGCCAGTTCATCGGCATCGAGCCGCCGGATGGAACGAAGCCCGGCAAGTTCTGTGCGCCGGCGGGCACGCGCCGGCCGCCCGCGATGACCAAGGGCGGCGCCCAGCATTCGGGCGACGGCGACGGATGTTGCTGTTAGCCGCGCATCAACCGGTATGCAAGGGGGCGTCTTCGGGCGCCCTTTTTTTCATGTCGGCGGCAGGTTTCAAGAAAACATGCGGCCCGTTGTAAGGGTTTCCATCCTGGCACGACTGATGAACACATCCTCCATGTGATGCGTGTGCATCCAGCGGGGAGAGACCACGTTATGAGGAGTCGTTCACGATGAAGATCATCAAGCAGTTCATTCCACGATCGAGCGGAATGTCATCAGCGCTATGGCTGGCCATGCTGGGGCTTCTGGCCGCATGCAGCACGACCAGCGGCGGCGCCACGGCCGCTGGCCAGCCGGCTGCGAGGCAGACAGCCGCGCCCGAGCCGGCTACGCCATTGCCGCACGTCGGCCTGTTTGCCTATACGCATGCCCATGCGGGCAATCCGAATCCGCCGGAGCGTTGGGGCGGTCCGGTGACGATTGTCGCGGACCAGCACAAGGGGGCAACGCAATGGGTGCTGCCGGGCCCGCGCGCGCTGGACCCGGCCATCTTCGGCACGCCGGATCATCCTGTTGGCTGGGAACAGGCACCGTTCCCGCTCATCGGTATTCCGCCGCAACTCAGGCAGTCCGAGAACGGGCATTACACCATCGTTGATCACGCCACGCCGTTTTCCGACTGGCGAGCCATCGGTGTGGGTGATGTACACATGAGGATCACGGACATCACGGCTATCGATGGCGCGACGACGAAGGACAGGATCGACTTCGTCGCCGAGTTCGATTCGCCGGATCGGATGCACCACTACAAGGTCGTGGCGAAGAAGCCGCTGCCGCATGGCTTCGGCTACCCGTTCTTCGGCGGCGTGGTCACCGACCATCTGATGCATGGTGGCACGGGTATCGGCACGCGTCTGATGCCGACCGAGTACATCTATGCCTCGTTCTGGGGCGTGGGAGACGTGTACGTGGACGGCCGGCTGACCAATCCCGGCCAGCTCGTTCACATGATGATCGGCGAGGGCGTGCGCGGCAAGGGCTGGAGGCTCGGTTTTGACAAGGACATCAAGGGCCAGGGCGTGGTCATGCACCTGATGGTGCCGCCGTACAAGGTGACGCCCAAGGGGCCTGTCATGGCGCCGATCCGCTCGGGCTACATTCCCTTCCCCGAGATCAAGAAGCGCATGATGAAGGCGATGGAGGAGGTGAAAAAACTGCCGCCCGAGCAGCAGAAGCTCATGATGCCCAGATTGATGGCCACCAAGGCCCTGATGGAAAAGACCAAGAAGCACGTGCAGGCGGCCATGGCCGAGGGCAAGATGTTCGGACAGCCCTTCTTCCATGTGATGTTCGGCAACGTCCACTATCAGGTGCGCCATCGCTGAGACATGGCTGAATAAATAACGGAATCTGGTCGCCGGGTTGTCTTCCTTCTCCCATACCGCGCCCGGCGGCCAGGCCGTTTTCACAAGTGAGCCGCATAAACATGTCACGAAGACACAGGGAAGGAGCAACAAACAATGAGCAGACGATATCATCTGATGCTTGCAGTGACGCTTGGCCTCGCGAGCGCAATGGGTGCGGGGCTGGCGCATGCCACGAGCGGCGGCAAGGCGACCGTGGTTGTCGAGCGGGATATCGCCTATCAGCCCGATGAGCAGACCGTCCATGTTGGACAGGCCATCCGAGTGGAGAACAGGGATCCGTTCGAGCACAAGACGCGCGTGACGCGCCTGAAGCCCGATGGGAGCCTGGGGCCGATGGCCGTGGCTGCTCATCTGGACAAGCCGGGTACATCCTTCACCTTCACGTTGGATGAGCCCGGCACTTATGAGGTCCGCTGCCTCTTGCATGACGGCATGGCCGCGGTCATCAAGGTGGTGAAGTAGCGCCAATGCGTCTTTGCATCCCCGAACGCCTTGCGCCACCGCCCTCCCAGGGGCACGTTCGTGCCCTGCTCGAGTTTGATCCGCCGTGCCAGGCGGGCGCTGGCCCATGATGAGCTGTGTTGTATGAAGAAAATCCCCGGGCTTGCGTGAGGTTCATCCGGTGGGCATGGCTCAGCCGCCCAGCCGTTGTTCGAGTTCCGCAAGCAGTTTTTCTCGTTGCTCTTCGGTCAGTTTCAATTCACGGGATTGTGCGGCCCGGATGCGTGCGAGCGTTTCATGCAGGCGATGAAGGCTGACGCGATAGTTTCGGCAATTGATGCAAAGCAGCAGATGAACATGCAGGCGAAGCTTCTCCCACAGGGAAAGTTCACGCTCCAAGGCATCGGATGCGAGGCGGGAGACCTCGCGACAGGCGTGCTTCATGATCGGGTTCCTCTTCTGCCAAACCAGTTCGTATCCAGGCATTTTCTCAGCGCCAGCCGGGCCCTGTGCAGCAGCACATGGGCATGGGTCGGCGTGATGCCGCAGATTTTACAGATCGCTTCGGTATCTTCTCCAGCCATTTCGCGCAACACGAAGACCTGCTGCTGCTTGTCCGAAAGCCTGCCGATGCAGTCATCAAGAATGTGCTGGAATTGCTGATTGCGACAGAGGCTTTCTGGATTGTCCTTCCAGGCATGCAGGGATTCGTGCCATGAACCGTCCGCCTTGAAGAACATGGAATTCGGGTCGTTCCCGACGGCTTCTTCCAAGTCGCGCTCCCGGATTTCCCGTCGGATATGGTCGGTGATTTTGTGCTTGAGGATGCCGACCAGCCAGGTCCGCAGCGAAGATGAGCCCTGAAAGCTTTCCCGTCCCTGCCAGGCTGCAAGCAGTGTTTCCTGTACAAGATCAAGCGCGACCTCGGCATCACGAACGCGCAGCATTGCGAAGCGATACAGGTAATCGCCATGCTCCTCGAGCCATTGTCCGGCCGTGCGCCTGATGTCGGGCATGGGCAGAGTCTGCCTGCCTCGGGCCATGCATGGCAAGCATCCAGAAAGGCCTTTTTGTTTGATGTGATACGGTGTGATGGTAGTGTAAAACTTCAATGCTTTCTGGACATATCCGGAGGGCATGCTATGCTAGCAACATCGATGGTTCTCCAACGTTGATGTGCCTGTTGGAACCATCGCCAGGGGAGGCCAGATGGGGAGTTCTTGGCGAGCGCGTTATGGCGGTTTGATCTATGCGCTGCTGACGGCTGTGCTCGTGACCCTTCTGTATGCATTCACCGGCCTGTTTCGTTACGCGGACGGACTTGCCTATGATGCCCTGATGCGGCTCAATGCCGGCAGGCACCAGGTCAGCAATTTGCTTCTCGTGGAAGCAGGCTTTGCCCATCGCGAGGATGGGGATCAGACTTGGTTCGAAGTGGCCAGGGCCCTTGAGGATCTCGGTGCGGCCAGACTCGTGTTCACGTTTGTACCCGGGCGCGTGTCCGCGGATTTCTATGCCTATGCCCGCAAGAAGGGCAATATCATCTTTGGACGACGCATGATTGCCTCCCCATCCGATCCGGAGGCCATGGAGCTTGAGCCTTGGCCGGCACAGGCCGGTGGCGAACTCCCCTATGGTGTCGTGGTCATGCCGGTTGCCGAATACGGGGTCTATCGCTGGCAGCGAACGCACGTGCGTGTCGCGGGGGCGCGTCACCCGACGCTGGAGGCTGCGGCTGCCGCAATGTCGTCGCAATTCAAGCAGGCGAACATGCCGGAGTCCTTTCTGATCAACTATGAAATGGGGGGCGGCCAGTTTCCACGCATGAGCCTGGAGCGCGTGCTGGATGGCGGAGCCATCCGTGAACTTGTCGCTGGCAGAACGGTGCTCATCGGCTTGTCCGGAACCAGTGAGATCCCTGGAGTGCAGACCCCGGTATCGCCGCCGGGATTCCTGACCCCCCTGCTTGAGGTGCGTGGAGCAGCCATCTACACGCTGTTGTCGGGAAGGATGATCCACCAGATGGGGCCGGCCCTTCTGTTCGTCTGCCTGCTTGTGCTCACGTTCATCAGCCTCGTGCTGTACCACTGGCTTGACATTCGCAGGGCGACGCTGGCCAGTTTGGTCGTATTCGCGCTGTATCTGGCCGCTGTCTGGTATGCCTTCGTTGCGCTGCTTCTCTGGATACCCGTCGTCGCGCTCGTGGCGGCCCAGTTGCTGTATTTCATCCTGTTTTTCCGCGAGAAAGCCCTGGCACACGAGCAGACGATGAGGGAAATGCTGGAGGATCTGGCCTCCGAGCTGAAGAAACGGGTCGTTCCGGCAAGCTTTTATGAAACCCGGGAGCATTGGGCCCAGGTCGCAAACATGATTTACCAGACGCTCGATCTGGAACGACTGATTCTTCTTGAGCGCGTCGAGGGGGATCACCGCGTGCGCGAGGTTCATGCACTGAACTGCTCGCTCGAGGACATCGGCGAGCGTCGTCGTGATTATGAAAGGGAACCCTACAAGACGGCCATTGCCGAGAATGGCCCCGTCCAGCTTACGCGGCCCTATCTCAGGAACAGGCGCGAGCGCGAGGAGGAATTCCTCGTTCCGCTCGTGTTCGGTGGCGAGGTGTTGGGTTTCTGGGCCTTCACGATCATGCCCGAACACAAGGCCCTTATCCATGACTTTCCAAAGGTTATCCGCGATTTTGCTCACCAGATCAGCGAGCTGCTCTATCACCGCCAGCGCTGGCAGGCGGAACACAGGCAGGAAGAGGAGCCCGGCCTGCAGGGATACCTCGGCGTTGAAGGGCATGACCGGATCCTGCGCGAGGTTCACAAGGATCTGGCCATGCTCGAGTTTCGTCTGGCCAGTCTGGAGAATGTCCTGAATGGAATGAGCGTGGCGAGCATCGTCTATGATCTGTTCGGCGATGTTCTGCAGGTCAACCGTCGCATGGAGGACCTGGCCAAGCAACTGGATATCGAGCCTTATGAGCTTACGGCGCTGGATTTCATCCATGAGCTGACGGATATCGGCACCGAGCGTTGCCGGCAGATGTTTCGCGAGGTGGTGCTCGAGCATGGGCGATTCTCATTGCCCGTGCATTCCGAAAAGACCGAACGCGTGTTCATGCTCAGTCTGCAGCCTCTGTATCATCGCGAAAGCGAGCAAGCCGTCGAGAGCGGCGAGGCTCACCCGTTTGCGCTACAGGGCATCCTCTGCGAACTCATCGATGTCACGGAAATGCGTTCGCATTATGGCGTCAAGGACCGGCTGATCGAGCGTTTCCTGTTCCGCATGCGCAACGATCTTCAGGGCGTCTTGGCGGGTTCGGCCCTGTTGACCCATGGCGAGATTGGCGAGGAGCAGCGCTCTAGCACCGAGAGGCTGATGGAACGCAAGATCGATCATGTCGTGGCGATGTTTGAGCGGACGCATGAGTACATCAGCAAGGATCTGGAATCGGGCTCATCCGAGGTTTATCCCGTTGATCCCCGAGAGGCGGTGATGCAGGCAGCGCATGGTCTTGAGACACTGGCGTGGCGTCACAAGGTCGAGTTGCGGCTGAACCTGCCGCGGTTTGCCGGCCTCGTGCTTGCCGAACACAGCGGCATGCTGGATTGGGCGGTGCGCACGGCCATGAGCATTCTTCTGGAGGATGCCGTGGAGAAC
>WFOK01000034.1 GCA_015488115.1 Mariprofundaceae bacterium | reverse complement strand
TCGACCTTTCTGGCCAGCGCAAGAAGCTGCGAGACAATGGATGCTCCGCGCTCCCCGGATTCGATGATGGCCTGCAGCTCGGAACGCATGCGATCATCCTTGGTCTCCATCTGAAGGATTTCCGCCTGGCCAATGATCGAGGTCAGGATGTTGCGGAAATCATGAACGATGCCGGCCACCAGCGTGGACATGAACATTTGCTGGCGTGGGGCATCCAGACCACGGTTGAGGGCTTCCCGGTCGCCGATGTCCTGAATGAAGCAAACTCCCAGCGTCTTGTCGCGCCAGTGGATGCGGGTACCCGTGCAGATCAGGCGGGCAGGGGTATCCCCCCCGCGCGACTGACCCCGGACATAGGTTTCCTGTGGTTCGATGCCCGGGCCCTTCAGAAGCTGCTCGCAAAAGGCGCGCATCTCGTCTCGGTCTTCGGGCAGGCAGAAGACCGACGGTTCTTTGCCGATGACCCGTTCCGCATCACCAAGCAATCTGCCCGCGGCCTTGTTGGCATACACGATGACGGGTCCTGCATCCGTCGGTTCGAACGCGAAGACGGGCATGGGGCCGTGATCGAGCAGACGAAGCGTCGTTTCCTCGGCCTTGATCCGTCCGGCCGTGGCCCTGTCTTCTTGTTTTCTGACCGCGTAGATGTACAGGGGGATCACAAGCAGTCCAATCATTTGCCAGCATAAGAGCGTGAGATCGATGGCGTGTATCTTCAGGGCAGTCGGAACGAGGCTGACCGCGAGCAGCGCCGCAGTGCCCAGCACCTGGGTATAGATCAGCATGGTGTTGCCATAACGGAATCCGTTGCCGAAGATGATGATCAGGAACATGAAATAGAGGCCGCTGGCATGTCCTCCATCCAGCACGATGCCCACGGCAACCGTGAACACGTCAAGAACGGGCGTGAACAACATGCGACCTGCCGAAAAGGGACGCCGGCGGATCCACGGGATGATGGCGAGATTGTATGCGAAATAGAATGCAGCCAGCGCCAGAAAGAGGTGCTGGTACGTTTCATAGAGCGGGGCATGGAGGTGCAGGTAGACAAGGCCTGCAAGGGCGAAAAGAACGCGAGCCCTGGCTTGATGGATCTGGGACTTGCCGATGGATTGGTGTCCGGGGCGCGTGCGGCTGATCAGCCAGTCTTCAAGGCTTGCCTGTTTCAGTTGATGTTCTCCTCTGTCGGATGGGCTGAAGAATCATCCGCGATGATGAACAACAAGCGTAGATGATCCTGGATGGATCGCAAGCCTTCGGCGCTTGTTCCGGTGGCGGGTCCGGCGTCTTTCTGTTACGGTTCGGGCCCGTCATGAGTAAGCATACCAAGTTTGTCTTCATCACCGGCGGGGTGGTTTCATCGCTGGGCAAGGGAATTGCCGCCGCCAGCCTTGCGGCCCTGTTTGAGGCCCGGGGTCTCAGCATCGCCATGCAGAAGCTCGATCCCTATATCAATGTTGATCCGGGAACCATGAGTCCGTTTCAGCATGGCGAGGTGTTCGTGACCGACGATGGCGCGGAAACCGATCTTGATCTGGGACATTACGAGCGCTTCACGCATGCAACCATGACTCGGCGATCGAACTATACGACGGGGCGCATTTATGAGTCTGTGATCCGTCGTGAACGGCGTGGGGATTATCTTGGTGCGACCGTTCAGGTCATTCCGCACGTCACCGATGCCATCAAGGGCGCCATTCTCTCGCTGGGTTCGGAAGACGTTGATGTGGCATTGATCGAGATCGGTGGTACTGTCGGCGATATCGAATCGTTGCCGTTTCTCGAGGCCATTCGTCAATTGAGGTTTGATCTTGGGCACCGGAACACGGCCTATATTCACCTAACCTTGTTGCCGTACATTGCTTCCGCCGGTGAGATCAAGTCCAAACCCACGCAGCATTCGGTCCAGAAGCTGCGTGAAATCGGCATTCAGCCTGATGTGCTTCTTTGCCGTTCCGAGCGTCCCATCCCGCAGGCCCAGAAGGACAAGATCGCGCTTTTCTGCAATGTTCCGCGAGAGGCCGTCATCGATGCGCCGGATGTGGACACGATCTATCGAGTACCGCTGAAGCTGCGCGATGGCCGGCTTGGCTCGGTCATCCTGCGTCATTTTGGTCTTGAGGATCGGGAACCGGACCTTTCGGTATGGGAAGACATCTGCCGGAAGATCACGTGTCCGAGCGAGCATGTTCGGGTGGCCATGGTCGGCAAGTATGTCGAGTTGGCGGATGCATACAAATCCGTCAATGAAGCGCTTGTGCATGGAGGCATGGCCCATGAGGTCAAGGTCCGGATCGATTATGTCGATGCCGAGTCGATCGAGCGTCAGGGAACCGGTGAGCTTGAGCAGGCGGATGCCATTCTCGTGCCGGGCGGTTTCGGAGAGCGGGGTACCGAGGGCAAGATCGAGGCGATTCGCTATGCGCGCGAACGCAAGGTTCCATTTCTCGGCATTTGTCTGGGCATGCAATTGGCCGTCGTGGAGTTTGCACGTCATGTGGCCGGACTCAAGAACGCCAGCAGCTCGGAGTTCAATGAGCGGGCCGAACATCCGGTCATTGCGCTGTTGACGGAATGGGAGCAGGAAGGCAAGCGGGTCCAGCGATCCACGGAGGACGATCTTGGCGGCACGATGCGGCTGGGCGCCTATCCCTGCCGATTGAAGCAAGGCACGAAGGCGGCTCTTGCCTATGGCCGCCTTGACATTCGCGAGCGCCATCGCCATCGCTATGAATTCAACAATACCTACCGCGATCAGCTCGAGCAGGCAGGGCTAGTGGTTGCGGGAACCCTTCCCGATGGTTCATTGGTGGAGATCATCGAGATCGCGGATCATCCGTGGTTTGTCGCCTGCCAGTTTCATCCCGAATTCCTTTCACGGCCATATGCGCCGCACCCGTTGTTTGCGGATTTCATCGGGGCGGCCAAACGGCGCATGGAAGCGCGCAGGTGAAGACGCGCGTTCAGGTCGGGGACATCCGCATTGGCAACGATCTGCCGCTGGTTCTGATGGCGGGGCCATGCGTGATCGAGGGCGAGGAGTTCACGCTGCGCGTGGCGGAGGCCATGGCTGCCATTGCGCGCCGGCACGAAATGCCCCTGATCTTCAAGTCAAGCTTTGACAAGGCCAACAGGACAAGCAGCGCAAGCTTTCGCGGTCCGGGCATGGATGAAGGATTGCGCATTTTGCAACGCGTCAAGGATGAGCTCGGCCTGCCGGTCATCACCGATGTGCATCTTCCCGAGCAGGCTGAGCCCGTTGCCGAGGTTTGTGATGTGCTGCAAACCCCTGCGTTCCTCTGTCGTCAGACCGACTTTATCGAGGCCGTGGCCCGTACGGGTAGGCCCGTCAACATCAAGAAGGGTCAGTTTCTTGCGCCTTGGGACATGAAGCATGTGCTGGCCAAGGCGCGGGGAGTGGGCAATGCGCAGATCATGCTGTGTGAGCGGGGGGTCTGCTTTGGGTACAACAATCTCGTTTCCGATATGCGCTCCCTGATGGTCATGCGGGAGTTCGGGGCACCCGTCGTGTATGATGCGACCCATTCCGTGCAGCAGCCGGGAGGCTTGGGCGGGGCGACGGGAGGCAATCGGGAGTTCGTTCCCGGTCTTGCCAGGGCGGCCGTGGCCGTGGGCGTGGCCGCCTTGTTCATGGAGGTTCATCCGGATCCGGATCATGCGAAATCCGACGGTCCGAACTCCTTGGCCCTGGATGAGCTGTCCGCATTGTTGCAGCAGTTGAAGCGGCTGGACGAGATTGCCAAGGGCGCGCTCTAGTCGGGGCTTGCATCCATCGGCGGTTCGGTGTTTCCTTCGCCTCCTTTTGGATGCATCTTGAATCAAGAATGAGGCTGGCAATGGGGCTGGCCGGGAGTGGAATCAGTGAGTGAAATCGTTTATGTACATGGACGCGAGATCTTCGACTCTCGCGGCAATCCGACCGTGGAGGTCGATGTGCGTCTGGCCAGCCGGGCCTTTGGTCGGGCATCCGTTCCAAGTGGTGCGTCCACTGGAGCCCGCGAGGCCGTCGAACTGCGGGATGGTGGTTCGCGCGTGTGTGGGCGTGGCGTCCGCAAGGCCGTGGCCAACGTGAACGGGGAGATTCGCGAGGCCATTATGGGCATGGATGGACTCAAGCAGATCGAGCTGGACCGCAGGCTGATCGAGCTTGATGGAACGCCGAACAAGTCGCGCTTGGGCGCGAATGCGCTGCTTGCCGTGTCCCTGGCCGTCGCCAAGGCAGGTGCTCGTGAGACGCATCAGCCGCTGTATCGCTATATCGGTGGTGTGGGAGCGCATCTGTTGCCGGTCCCCTGCATGAATGTGATCAACGGGGGCGCGCATGCCGACAACAACATGGATGTACAGGAGTACATGATCGCTCCGGTTGGCGCCGCAAGCTTCTGCGAGGCGCTGGAATGGGGTGTGGCCGTTTTCCATGCGCTCAAGGACGTGCTCAAGCACAAGGGCTACAGCATCGCCGTCGGGGATGAGGGGGGCTTTGCTCCCAGTCTGGACTCGAATGAGGCTGGACTTGAGCAGATCATGCAGGCCATTGAAAAGGCTGGACTCAGGGCAGGTAAGGACATCGTCCTGTGCATGGATATTGCGGCCAGTGAGTTCTATCGTGATGGCAGGTATGTGCTGGCCGGCGAGAACCGGACCCTGGACTCTGATGGCATGATCGACTGGATCGAGCGTCTGTGCCAGCGGTATCCCATCGTGTCGGTCGAGGATGGTCTGGCCGAGGATGACTGGGATGGCTGGAAGGCACTGACCGATCGGCTTGGCCAAAGGGTTCAACTGGTCGGAGACGATCTGTTTGTGACCAATCCGGAAATCCTCAAGGAAGGGATTGCCAAGGGCGTCGCCAATGCCCTGCTGGTCAAAGTAAACCAGATCGGAACGCTGACGGAGACCCGAGAGGCCGTGGATTTGGCTCACAAGCATGGCTATGCCACGATGATGAGCCATCGCTCCGGCGAGACCGAGGATTACACGATCGCGGACCTTGCCGTTGGCATGGAGTGTGGACAGATTAAGTCCGGCTCTGCCTCGCGGTCCGACCGCATGGCCAAGTATAATCAGCTTCTCCGTATCGAGGAGGAACTGGGCAAGAGTGCCAAGTATGCAGGCTGGGATGCCTTCCCTCTGGGAGAGTAAGTCCTGAAGGGCCTGGGTCGCTGGCTTTTCCGCCTGTCCGGGCTGGCGCTGCTTGGTTTCATGATCTGGGATTTTGTGTTTTCAGAGCATGGCTGGCTCGTTTATCAGGATGAGCTTCAGCAGTTTCAGGCGATGCAACGTCAGCTGCAGGACATGAAGGAGCAGCGCAAGCATCTGGCCGACGAGATTCTGCGGCTCCGACATGACCCGGAGGCCTTGGAGGAGCTGGTCCACCGCGAACTCGGCTATGTGCACCCCGATGAGTACATGCTGATTCTGCCCGATGATGTCCAGGGTAGCGCCGCTGTTTCGCGCGGGGAGGCTGGTCGATGACGGTTGGACATGTCGTGACGCGCTTTGCCCCCTCGCCGACAGGCCTTCTACACTTGGGCAATGTGCGCACCGCGTTGCTGAACTGGCTGTACGCACGCCAGCAGTCCGGGCTCTTTCTGCTCAGGTTCGAGGATACGGACCGAAATCGCTCCTCGGCGCAGTATGAACGGGCCATCATGGAGGACCTGGATTGGCTCGGACTGCACTGGGATGGCGAGCCCGCTCATCAGTCGGATCGTCTGCCTGTGCACCAGCAGGCACTGCGCGAGCTTGCCGAGCAGGGCCTGGCCTATCGCTGCTTTTGCAGTGAACGTCAGCTCGAGCTCGATCGCAGGCTGGCGGCTTCCCGAGGGCGGCCACCCCGTTATGCGGGACGCTGCAGGACATTGGATCGGCATGAGGCCGAGTCCCGAGCCATGGCCGGAGAGCCCTTTGTCTGGCGGCTGGCCGCGTACGACACGCAGGGAACGATAGAGGTTCGCGATCTCCTGCGCGATGCCATCTGCTTTGATCGCTCGGATCTCGATGATCCCGTGCTGGTGCGTTCCGACGGGCACTTCACCTTTTTGTTGCCCAATGCGATCGACGATGCCCTGGATGGCATCACCCATGTACTTCGTGGCGATGACCATCTGACCAATTCCGCCTATCAGGTGCTGCTGTTGCGTCAATTGGGCCATGTGCCGCCCGTCTATGTGCACCACGGACTTCTGCTGGGGGAAGATGGTTCCAAGCTGTCCAAGCGCACGGGAGGAGCAAGCATCCGCGAGCTTCGTGAACGGGGATTGCTCCCAATGGCACTTGTTCAGGCCATGGCACGGCTCGGACATCCGAACATGCCGGATGCCCCGGATCTGAGGTCGCTGATCCATTCGTTTGATATCAGGCGTCTTTCCACCGCGCCCGTGCGCTGGGACCCGGAACGTCTGTGGCGCTGGCATGTTCGTCTGATCCATGAATCGGCGCCCGAGACCCTGCTGCCTGCGATCCGGCAACACTTGCCACAGGCAGATCAGGGGTTTGTTCATCTGATTCAGGCGAATCTTGAACGATTCGAGGATGCGCTCCGGTTTCGCCGCCTGCTTGATCCCGATGCCCCGCTGTCTGGGGAGGCCATGGAGGTGGCCAGACAGGCGGGGGCCAGCTTCTATCGGGTCGCAGCCGGCTTGTGGGAGGGTCTTCAGTCGCCGGACTGGCGTACATGGACCTCAATGCTGGGCAGGGAAACGGGACGCAAGGGAAGGGCGCTTTTTCTGCCGCTGCGCGTCGCCCTGACAGGCGCCCTGACCGGGCCGGAGATGAGCGCCGTGATCGATTATCTCGGATTAGAAGGCGTTCGCGTCAGAATACGCAGCCTCGTGGAGGTGCTGGAATCATGAGCTTGCAGATTTTCGACAGCCTCACGCGGTGCAAGCGTGACTTTGAGCCCCTCGTTCCGGGTAAGGTCGGCATGTATGTCTGTGGCGTGACTGTGTATGATTATTCTCATGTCGGCCATGCGCGAGTTATGGTGGTCTTTGACATCGTCTATCGCTGGCTCAGGAGGCTAGGTTATGAGGTGCGTTATGTGCGCAACTTCACGGATGTCGATGACAAGATCATCCGGCGCGCTGCCGAACGCGGCATATCCATCGAGCAGCTCACCGATGAGATGATTGCGGCCTTTCACGAGGACGCAGATGCGCTGGGCTGTCTCCGGCCGACACATGAACCAAGGGCCACGGCGCACATGCAGGACATGATCGACATGATACGGGCCCTGATGGCGCAGGGATATGCCTACCGCGGCTCAAGTGGGGATATCCTGTTCAGCGTGCGCAGGTTCGAGCGCTACGGGCGTCTTTCGGGCAAGAACATCGATGAACTGGAGGCGGGGAGCCGCGTTGCCGTGGATGAGGGGAAACGCGATCCGCTGGACTTCGTGCTCTGGAAGATGGCCAAGCCCGGGGAGCCGGCATGGGATTCGCCATGGGGAAGGGGACGCCCGGGCTGGCATATCGAATGCTCGGCAATGAGCTGCGCGCATCTGGGCGAGACGTTTGATATCCATGGCGGTGGCATGGATCTGAAATTTCCGCATCATGAAAACGAGATCGCCCAGGCCGTGTGCGCCAATCACGGCGGGTTTGCCCGTTACTGGATGCACAACGGCTTCGTCAACATCAACGCTGAAAAGATGTCCAAATCCCTGGGCAATTTTTTCACGATCCGCGAGGTGTTGGACAGGTTCCGGGCGGAGGTGCTGCGCATGCTGATGCTGGAGACCCATTACCGATCGCCTCTGGAGTTTTCAGACCAAGCCATGCATGGGGCCAGAGCGGCCCTCGATCGGATCTACGAGCTCAAGCGGCGGATTGCGCAGGCCGGTCTCGAGTGGGCGCCCGGTGGAGAACTTCCGGAAGCCTTTGCTCGGGCCATGAATGATGACTTCAACACACCCGAGGCCCTTGCCGTAATCTTTGAGCACGTGCGCATGGTCAACAAGGCCCTGGATCGGGATCAGATCCCTGATGGCGATCTTCAGGCGCTGGTGTCGATGACCGAGGTGCTTGGCATCGCAAGAGAATCCGTGACGGCCTGGTTTGGCATGGATGATGTTGATGTGGCCTACATTCAGCGCATGATTGATGAACGCCTGCAGGCCAGAAAGGCGCGCGATTATGAGCGAGCCGACGCCATTCGGGAACAGTTGCGCAAACGCGGCATTCTTCTGGAGGATACGCCCTCCGGAACCATTTGGAAGAAGGCGTGAGCGACACCATCCTCCTGACGGGTGCAGCCGGCTTCATCGGCATGCATGCGGGCCTGGCCCTGTTGGAGCGTGGGTGTCGCGTCGTGGGCGTTGACAACCTCAATGATTATTATGACGTCCGACTCAAGCAAGACAGGCTGGAACGGCTTCAGGCCCATGATGCCTTCTCGTTTGTGCGCCTGGATATTGCGGACCGCGATGGTCTGGCGGCCCTGTTCGAGCAGGTGCGGCCTGATCGCGTGCTGCATCTGGCAGCCCAGGCAGGTGTCCGCTATTCGCTGAAGCAGCCGCATGCCTATGCCGATGCAAACCTTGTCGGTTTTCTGAACGTCCTGGAGGGGTGCCGGCATTGGAGCGTCAAGCATCTGATCTTTGCCTCGTCCAGCTCCGTCTACGGGGGCAGCACCAGGCTGCCGTACCGCGAGGATGACTGCGTGGACCAGCCCATATCCCTTTATGCGGCAACCAAGAAGGCCAACGAACTCATGGCCCATAGTTATGCCCATCTTTATGGCATCGCGATGACCGGCTTGCGCTTCTTCACGGTCTATGGTCCATGGGGAAGGCCGGACATGGCCTATTTCAGCTTTACGCGAAACATCCTGGACGGGAAGCCGATCCGGCTGTTCAATCATGGACAGATGTATCGTGATTTCACCTACATCGATGATATCGTTGAAGGCCTGATGCGCGTCATGGAGCATGTCCCGGAGGCGGATGAGGCAGGCAAGAGATTTCGCATCTACAATATCGGCAACGACCGGCCTGAAGAGCTCGAGCGCTTCGTGCAGGTACTTGAGCGCATCATCGGCCGGAAGGCCATTCGGGAAATGGCGCCGATGCAGCCTGGCGATGTACGTTGCACCCATGCGGATCTGACACGCATCCGGAGGGATTTCGGTTTTGAGCCCAGAACCACCATCGAGGAAGGGCTGGCACGTTTTGTCAACTGGTTCCGGGATTATTACGGGAGGAAGGAAGCATGAAGGATGCGCCGATGAAAAGCCCGAACGTGGTCTGGCATCATGGTGAGGTGACCCGGGACATGCGCGAAAAGCTGAATGGACACAAGGGCATTGTACTGTGGTTTACCGGGCTTTCTGGATCGGGCAAGTCGACGCTTGCCCATGCCGTGGAGGCGCGCCTGTATGAACAGGGTGCGCATACCTTTGTCATTGACGGGGACAACGTGCGTCACGGCCTTTGCGCCGATCTCGATTTTTCGGATGAGGGGCGCGTGGAGAACATTCGCCGGGTGGCTGAAGTGGCCGGGCTTTTCGTGCAGGCCGGCATCATCACGCTGACGGCGTTCATCTCCCCGTTTCGCAGCGATCGCGCGCGCGCGCGATCGCTGCTGGGCGAGGATTTCATCGAGATCTATTGCAGTGCCCCGCTGGAAGTGTGTGAGTCAAGGGATGTGAAGGGCTTGTACAAGCGCGCTCGCGCCGGGGAGATTCCAGCCTTCACCGGCATTTCATCCCCCTACGAACCGCCCGAGCATCCCGAACTGGATGTGGACACGGCGGCGCTTCCATTGGAAGCCAGTGTGGATAGGGTCATGGACTATCTTCGACATCGGGGGGTCATCTCTTCATGAAGGGCATCATTCTGGCCGGCGGTTCGGGCACGCGCCTCTATCCGCTGACGCAGGTCGTCAGCAAGCAGCTGATGCCGGTGTACGACAAGCCGATGATCTATTACCCGCTTTCCACGCTGATGCTGAGCGGCATACGCGAGATCCTGGTGATTTCCACGCCACGGGATGTGCCGCTGTTCAAGCGCCTGCTCGGGGATGGTGCGCAATGGGGGCTGAGCATTGATTATGCCGAGCAGCCGTCGCCGGATGGGCTGGCCCAGGCCTTTCTGATCGGCGAGGCATTCATCGGTGGTCATGCATGTTGCCTGATCCTCGGAGACAATATCTTTTTCGGTCATGGCCTTGTCGCGCAGCTTCAGCACGCCGCGACCAGGGTTCGGCGTTCGGGCGGGGGGACCGTGTTCGCCTACCATGTGCATGATCCGGAACGTTATGGTGTCGTGGAGTTCGATCGTGCCGGGCGCGCGATATCGATCGAGGAAAAGCCGGAGCATCCCAAGTCCAGCTATGCGGTGACGGGGCTGTATTTCTACGACAATGATGTGGTGCAGATCGCCAGGGAGTTGAAGCCCTCGCCCAGGGGGGAGTTGGAGATCACGGATGTAAATCGAGCCTATCTTAAGCGGGATGCTCTGCACGTCGAACGCCTGGGACGCGGTACGGCCTGGCTGGATACCGGCACACATGAGGCACTGCTTGATGCCGGGCGTTTCGTTGAGGTGATCGAGAGTCGGCAGGGCATGAAGGTGGCCTGTCCGGAGGAGATTGCCTGGGAGATGGGCTACATTGATGATGCGCAACTGGAGGCGCTGGCGCGACCATTGTTGAAGAACGGCTATGGTCGCTACCTTCTGCAGCGACTCAGGGAGGGACGGTCATCGACATCATAAGCACGGACCTGCCCGGCGTCCTGATCATCGAGCCGGATGTGTACGGCGACGAACGGGGCTTCTTTCTTGAAACCTGGAACCGGCGGCGATATCTGGACGCCGGCTTCCCCGATGTGACGTTCGTTCAGGACAATCATTCCCGCTCGCGCAAGGGGGTGTTGCGGGGGCTGCACTACCAGATCAAGAGCCCGCAGGGGAAACTGGTCCGCGTGTCGCGGGGGCGGGTGTTTGATGTCGCCGCCGATGTCAATCCCGATTCCCCCACGTTTGGGCAATGGGTGGGCGTGGAGCTGTCGGATGTGAACCATCGCCAGCTCTGGATTCCCGCCGGTTATGCACACGGCTTCTGCGTGTTGTCGGATGAAGCCGATTTCGAATACAAGTGTACTTCCTTTTACGAGCCGGGGGATGAGGGTGGTATTGTGTGGAACGATCCGACGCTGGCCATTGACTGGCCGGTGATCAAGCCGTTGGTCTCGGCCAAGGATGCGGTATTGCCGAGGCTGGATTCGGCCGAGCGCTCATGGCTTCCGCGATGAGGCTGCTGGTGACCGGGGCCTCCGGCCAGGTGGGGACCGAGCTGTGCCGGCAAGCCAAGGCGCGAGGATGGACGGTGCTCGGTGTCGATCTGGATCGCCTGGACATCACGGATGCGCCGGCAGTGGAGGATCTGCTCGGGTCATACAAGCCGGATGTGGTGGCGAATGCAGCGGCATATACGGCCGTCGATCGGGCCGAGGACGATGCGGACACCGCCTTTGCGGTCAACCGTGACGGGGTGGACAATCTGGCCCGGATCTGTGCCCGCATGCGCATTCCGCTGGTTCACTATTCGACCGATTATGTGTTTGACGGCAGCAAGCAGGGGGCCTACGTGGAGAGCGATGAGCCGTCGCCATTGGGGGTTTACGGGGCGAGCAAGCTGGCAGGCGAGCAGTGCGCCCTTGCCAGCGGTGCGGGCGGTTTCATTTTGCGTACGAGCTGGGTCTTTTCCGCTCATGGGCAGAATTTCGTCAAGACGATGCTTCGCCTGGGCGCCGAGCGCCCCTGGCTCAGGGTCGTGGCCGACCAGACGGGCAAACCGACATCGGCCCATGAGATCGCGCGCCTGACGCTTGAGGCCATGCAACAGGGCATACCGGATCGGATGCGCCTGTATCATCTGGCACAACCGGAAGCAACCAGCTGGCACGGGTTCGCGGAGGCGATTTTTGCCGCCGCCCGGCGCCATGGCATGGAGCTGAAGGTCGACAGGGTCGAGGCCATCGGCACCTCCGATTATCCGACGCGGGCGAGGCGACCGGCCAATTCTGTGCTGGACTGCCAGCGATTTGAGCGGGATTTTTCCCTGCGGATTCGGTCATGGTGCGATGCGCTGGAAGACGTGGTAAGGGAGTTGGCGAATGGCTGAGTTTCATCCAAGGGTTATGCTGGTCACGGGCGGTGCGGGCTTCATCGGCTGCAATTTCGTGCATTTCATGCTGGCTCATGATTCTGATGTCCGCATCGTGAACCTGGATGCGCTGACCTATGCCGGAAGCCTGGACAATCTGGAGGGGCTTCCCGATCCGTCACGCCATATGTTCGTGCATGGCGACATATGCGACCAGGCATTGGTGGATGATCTCTTGAGGCGTCATGAGATCGATACAATTGTGCATTTTGCAGCCGAAAGCCATGTGGACAATTCCATCGCCGGTCCCGGGGTGTTCGTGCGCACGAATGTGCTGGGTACGTATACGCTGCTGGATGCGGCACGCAGGGTATGGCTGGACGAGAAGGGCTGGGATGCCGGCAGGTGCCGCTTCCACCACATCTCGACCGACGAGGTCTACGGCACGCTGGGTCCCGGGGATCCGAAGTTCACCGAGGAGACCTCCTTTGCGCCGAACTCTCCCTATTCGGCCTCCAAAGCTGGGTCGGATCATCTCGTTCGCGCCTGGCATCATACCTATGGCTTGCCGGTGACGACGACGAATTGTTCGAACAATTATGGCCCGTTCCAGCACGCAGAAAAGTTCATCCCGACCATCCTGCGCAGTTGCATCGAGCAAAAGCCGATTCCGGTCTACGGGGATGGCAGCAACATCCGCGACTGGCTGTATGTCGAGGATCATTGCCGCGGCATCGATGCGGTCATCCGACATGGGCGGTTGGGGCAGACGTACAACATCGGCGGCTGCAATGAATGGTCGAACATCGACATTACCCGTCTGATCTGTCGCATGATGGATGAAAGAATCCCTGCCGGCGCGCCTCACGAGCGTCTGATTTCCTTTGTGAACGATCGGCCCGGCCATGACTGGCGTTATGCGATCGATGCATCGAAAATGGCAACGGAGCTGGGATGGGAACCACTCGAGACCTTTGAATCCGGTATTGCCAAGACCATAGACTGGTATCTAGCGCGGGACTGAATGCGGCTGCGCGGGCATGGGCATCATGCTAGCCTTCGAACGATGAGCGAGAACAGCAAGTCCGCACAGCATACGCCAATGATGCAGCAGTACCTCCGCATCAAGGCGGAATATCCCGACTGCCTGCTGTTCTATCGCATGGGCGACTTCTATGAGATGTTTTATGATGATGCCAAGGAGGCATCGCGGATCCTCGAGATTGCACTGACCAAACGGGGAAAATCGGCGGGTCAGGATATCCCCATGGCCGGCGTTCCCTGGCACCAGGCCGAGGGCTATCTGGCCAAGCTGGTTCGTGCGGGAAAGAAGGTCGCGATCTGCGAGCAGATGGAGCCGCCCGATGGAAAGAAGGGACCTGTCCGCAGGGAGGTTGTGCGTGTCGTGACGCCGGGCACGGTCACCGAAAGTGAGCTGTTGCCCCAGCAGCAGGCGGCCTGGCTGAGTGCGCTGCAGCACGATGGCGGTCGATGGGGTCTGGCCTGCCTGGACATGGCCAGCGGACGCTGGTGTCTTGCCGAGGGCGAGGGCGAGACCGAACTGGATGAGATGCTCGGTATCATCCAGCCTGCTGAATTGCTGTTGTGCACCGATGACCCCCATCCCGAGCAACTGGACTGTCCCATATCGCATCCGGGCGACTGGGCCTTTTCGTCCGAGGTCGCGCAAGAGAAGCTGAAGGAGCATTTTGGCCTGCGGGAATGGTCATCGCTCAATCTTGAAGGGCATCCGCTCGTGGCGGCCTGCATCGGGGCCGTGCTGGCCTATGTCGAGCAAACTCAGAAGGGGGGTAGCGGGCAGATGGAGTTGCCCGTTTACCATGAGTCCAGCCGGTTCATGCGCATCGATGCCCGTTCGCGGCGCAATCTGGAGCTGGAATGCACGCTGGCCGGCCAGGTCCGTGGTTCCATGCTTCATGTCCTTGATCAGACGCGGACGCCGATGGGCGCGCGCTTGTTACGGCAATGGCTGAATTTCCCGCTGCTCGATCTGGAGCAGATCCGGGCTCGTCAGGATGCCGTTCAGGGCCTGCTGGATGATGATGCATTGTTGGCTGCGCTCAGAGAGAGGCTGGGTCAGGTTCGCGATATGGAGAGGATCCTGACGCGCATCGTGCTCGGCCGTGCCAGCCCGCGGGATTTCCGGGGCTTGGCGGACAGCCTGCTCGCCCTGCCGGGGCTCAGGGAGCTTGTCGCGGACCGCTCAGGCCTGTTCGACGACATTCGTCAGCATCTGGAGGGCCTTGACGCCCTGGCCACCAGGCTGGATGCAGCCATTGATGATCAGGATATTCCAGCCGTGTTCCGGGATGGAGGGATCATTCGGGATGGATTCGATGATGAGCTGGATCGTCTTCGTGCTCTTGCGTCGAATGCCGATGCATGGCTGAGGGATTACGAACAGAGGGAGCGGGAGCGTACCGGGCTGTCCACGCTTCGGGTCAAGTACAACAAGGTCTTCGGCTACTTCATCGAGCTGTCCAAGGCCCAGGCCGAGCAGGCTCCGGCCGACTATGTCCGCAAGCAGACGCTGGTCAATGCAGAGCGTTTCATCACCGACGAGTTGCACCGTTTCGAGTCTGAAATCCTGGGAGCGAGGGACAGCGCGCTTGCACGCGAGATGGATCTGGTCGAACAGCTCCGGGAGGAAATTGGCACGCAGGGAGCAAGGATTCAGCAGGCCGCACGGGCGGTCGCAAGCCTCGATGTCCTCGCCTGCTTTGCCTACCTGGCCAGGGAGCACCGTTATGTCCGTCCGGAGGTGCATGCGGGACGTCAAATGCTTATTGAAGGAGGACGTCACGCGGTTGTCGAGCAGGTCATCGGGCGGGATGCGTTCGTTGCCAATGACACCCACATGGACATGAAGAGGCGCCGTTTCATGCTGCTTACCGGACCGAACATGGGCGGCAAGTCGACCTACATGCGTCAGGTTGCCTGGATTGTATGGCTTGCCCATGTCGGTTGCTTTGTGCCGGCTGACGCGGCGCGCATCCCGCTGACCCGAAGGATCTTCACGAGGGTCGGGGCTGGTGATGAGCTGGCCAGCGGGCGCTCCACGTTTATGGTGGAAATGATGGAGACCGCGACCATTCTGAACCAGCTGGAGCCCAGGTCCCTGGTCATTGTTGACGAGATCGGCCGTGGAACGAGCACATGGGATGGCATGGCCATCGCTTGGTCCGTGGCCGAGGAGTTGGCCACCAGCGAGGATGTGCTGACGCTCTTTGCCACGCACTATCATGAACTCACCGAGCTTCCGGATCGGCTTGAGGAGGCCTTCAATGCGTCCGTCACGGTCAGGGAATGGAATGGCCAGGTCATCTTCCTTCATCGCGTGGAGGAGAATGCGGCCGATCGTTCCTATGGCATTGCGGTTGCCCAACTGGCCGGGCTTCCGCCGCATGTGATCCGTCGGGCCCGCGAACATCTGTTCCGGTTTGAGCATGGCTCCGAGCTGGCCGCGGAGCGCGGAAAGACGCAACTGGGGCTGTTTGCCGAGGCCGAACGCAGGCGAGAACATGAGCAACTGGAGGCCTATCGCCGCCTGAGGGAGCGTCTGTCCGGCATTGACGAGAACCTGCTTCGACCCGTCGATGCGCTGAATGTGCTGGTCGAATTGAAACGGGAGTGTCTCGATGACGCCTGATCAGGCCCGCGCCTCGCTGAAAGACCTGCTGCACGAGGTGGCCCGGGGCTTTGATGCTGGTGTATCGGGCCATGATTTGTGTCGCCGCATGAGCGAGGGTGTGGACCGCATCCTTATCGGGCTGTGGCGCGAGCTGGCCCCATCGGCCTGCAGGTCAGTCGATCTGGTTGCTGTGGGAGGCTATGGCCGGGCCGAGCTGGCGCCGTTTTCCGACTGGGACATCTGGCTCCTGGTGCCCGAGAACATGGACAAGGGCCTTGAGGATGACATCCAGGCTTTTCTGTATGCCCTCTGGGATGCGGGTGCCAAGATCGGCTATGCCGTGCGCACCGCTTCCGAGACCATGGAGCACATTCACAATGACTGGGATGCGGCAACGGCAGCGCTTGAGTCTCGATTGCTGAATGGGTCGGGGCAACAGTACCAGCAGATGCAGCTGGATCTCGAACGCTTCTTCCGTCGCCAGCGCAGGCGCTTCGTCCGTGCCAAGCGTGAGGAGATGGAGCTCAGGCATCAGCGCGCGGGGGATACGGCCTTTCTGATGGAACCGGACGTGAAGGAGGGCATGGGCGGCCTGCGTGATGGGCAGGCCGTTTTCTGGATGGTCCGTGGCTGGTATGGGGTGCATGATCAGGAGGGGCTTGTCAGGCATGGGATTCTGTCGGCCAAGGAGCTGTCCCATCTTGCCGATGCAAGGGACTTCCTGCTGCGCTGCCGTGTGGGCCTGCACTTGGAAAGCGGCAGGGCGTCCGATCGCCTGAGCTTCGAGATGCAGGTGGCTCTAGCCGAGCGCATGGGCTATGCGCCCGAGCGGGGACGTCCGACCGTTGAGGTTTTCATGAAGGACTATTTCCGGCATGCCGGTCGCATGGCCCGGGTGAGCCGCCTGCTGACCATGCATTTCGACGAATTGCTCAATCCGAAGTTTTTTGCCCGCGTTCGTGACCTCGGTGATGGCTTCACGCTGTATGGAGATCGCGTGGGCATTGTTCATGCACGGGTCTTCAGGGATGATCCGCTCCGTTTGCTGCGCATCTTCCATGTCGCCCAAGAGGGACGGCGCCATCTCTCCAGCACGGCCTTGCGCCAGATTCGCGAGGATGTGTTGCTCATCGATGATGACTTCAGGAAGCATCCCGATGCCCGGGAGAGCTTTCTGGCCATTCTCAGGGCCCGGCGCAATGTGCACTGGACCCTGAAGCAGATGAACGATACCGGCGTGCTAGGGCGGTACATTCCCGAATTTCGCCATGTGGTCGGCCTGGGGCAGTTCAACCGTTATCACGCCTATACGGTGGATGAACACACGATCCGGGCCGTGGGCGAGGCGCGCAATTTCATCCATGGGGAGCGGGAACAGAGGCTGGATCTGGCTCATGAGCTCATCTACAGGATCCACCGGCCAGAGTTGCTGTATCTGGCGCTCATTTTTCACGATATCGCCAAGGGCATGGAAGGCGATCACTCGGAAAACGGAGCAAGGCTTGCAAGGGCCTTCTGCGAGCGTATGCGGTTGGATGTCGATGCGACTGCGCTTGTCGAATGGTTGGTTCGGGAGCATCTGACCATGGCCGTCACCAGCCAGCGTTGTGATCTGGCGGATCCCGAGGTGATTCGGCGGTTTGCTGACACCGTTGGCGATCTGGGACGCCTTTATTATCTGCTTCTGCTGACCGTGGCCGACATCGCAGCCGTCGGGCCCGGTGTATGGAACGACTGGAAAGGGTCCTTGCTGAAGGAACTGTTTCAGGCAAGCGAACGCTATCTCGCCGGACAGGGGGGGCAAAGCCGGGCCGCCCTGGATACGCAGCGCATCCGTTTGCAGGCAGCCCGCGACCGCCTTCCGGAGCTGGATGCGGAGCTTCTCGACCAGGCTGGGCGGTTGCTACCGCAACGCTGTGTCATGCATTTTCCTCCCCATCAGCTGGCCAGGATCCTCCACCTGCTGGTTCATCACCTGCAGTCATACGGTGTGGAGACCTGGGTCGACAGCAAACGGGGGGAAACCCTGGTCATGGTGCTGGCCCCTGAAAGGCCCGGACTGCTTGCGATGCTCGCCGATGCCGTGGGTGGCGCCCATGTAAACATCATCGCGGCCCAGGCCTTCGAGCTGCGCGACGGCCGCGCACTGGACGTGTTCCACATCCAGTCCGTGGATGGCCGCGCCTTTGACGAGGACTCCGACCTGGGGCGTATCAGGGCGAAGATCCTGAAGATTCTCGAAACGGATCAGGCATTGCGTCCCCCGAAGAGGCCGCGCCTGAAGCGCCATATCCTGATGGAACATGTTCCCGTTCGCGTGCGTCATCTTCCCGATGCATCTTCCAGGCACACGGCCATCGAGGTCGTCGCAGCCGATCGTCCCGGCCTGCTGGCCGAGCTGACCTATGCCATCAGTCAGGAAGGATACAATATCCGCAATGCGGTTATTTCCACGTTTGGCGAGCGTGTCGTGGACGTTTTTTTCCTTCACGGGAAGGATGGTCACCCGCTGGCTCCTGGCGAGTTGGAGGCGCTCATCGCAAAGCTGGGCGAGGTGGCAAGAGTGCCGGAGGTTCTATGAGCCTGTTTTCGCAATGGTGGCCATGGTCGGAGCAGGGCGAGGAAAAAAGCGGCTTCGTTCTTGCCCTGGGCGGGGGCGGTGGCCGGGGGCTGGCGCATATCGGCGTGTTCGAGGTGCTCGAGGAACATGGCCTTGTGCCGGATGCGATCATCGGCACGAGCATCGGGGCATTGTTCGGCGCGATGTATGCCGTGAATCCCTCCGCCGAACGGATGAAAAGGCGTACGCTGGAATACCTCCGCTCGGAACCGTTCAAGCGCGTGAACCTTCCGGTCATCCAGGAGGCGGAGCGTCAGGATGAAAGCTGGCTGGCGCGGTTTGTTGCCCTGGCCAGACAGACGGTACTTTACACCCGCGCAGCCACGGACCTGGCCATCCTTGATGATATCGCGCTGTTCGAGGTGGCCGATCTGTTTACCGAGGGCAGGGATTTTTGTGATGCAAGCATCCCGATGTATGTCACGGCTGTCGAGTTCCCGGGCGGGGAGTGCCGGATTTTTTCCTGCGAGGAGAGCGTGCCCATGGAGCGCGCCATTGCAGCGAGCATGGCCATTCCGGGGGTGTTTGCGCCGGTGGAGATTGAAGGCCAGCATTATGTGGATGGAGGGCTGGCCTCGGAGATCCCCGCTCGCGAGGCCCGCATGCTTGCAAGCGACAGTCAGCTCGTCGTTGCCGTGAATGTCGGGGCGCGACCCGCCAAGGATCAGCCGCCGACAAACGTGTATGGCATGCTCGACTGGTCGTCCCAGATCAAGTCGCTGTATTTGCGCCGTTATGAGAAGCAGTATGCCGATCTGGTTGTGGAGCCCCTCGTGGGGCATACGCAATGGCATGATTTCTCCCGCCCGCATCAGGAAATCGCCAAGGGACGCGAGGCGATGCAGCGCATGCTGCCCGCCTTGCGCGAACATTTGGGTCCAGGAAGTTGAATGCGGAATGGGTGGATTTGGGCGCACCGGAACAGTGGTTGAGTCTGGTTGGCTCGGTGCTGATTCTGGGAGCTTATGCATTGATGGTTGCACGTCCCCGCCTTGCGCGCACGTCGTACGCATTGAGCCTTGCAGGTGGCATTTGTTTGCTGGTCACTGCCTGGATATATCACAATGCCGGCTTGATGTTCCTGGAGGTTTCCTGGATCGGCATCAACCTTTGGGGGCTATGTAAGCCCCTGAGAGTCTAGGCAAGGGTATTTCCTCATACATAACCGATCTAAAATCCATTACGGTTCTCGATATGAAAAACTGACTTGGTCTTGCCGGTTTAATTGGAATGAATGCACGAGGGATTCGTTATTTTCTCTATCTAGATTCCCCTCAAAAAGTCACAACTTATTGATATATTGAGATAAAGGTAGGTTCATGGTAGCCTGAAGTGCAAGGAAATAGGCGCATCTGGCGCAAAAGGCTTGCACATGATACGAGAGACAAGTGACCGACAACTTCAGTTGAAGGACTTTATTCATCCATTTGGATGTGATTTGA